>JBOHZW010000302.1:0-5460 GCA_050738715.1 Steroidobacteraceae bacterium
GCACCACCCATGGATCACATGATACGTAAAAGAATTGGTTTGTAAAGTGAACTGTTTGTAACACGGCGGGATGAACTGATAACACGCTGCGATCAGCGCCCCACCGCCCGGGGGCGCTACGAAAACAGCATAACTTTCCGTGAGTTATCGGGCCCGTTGCCAGCGTAGGCGCCCGGCCAATTCCACTGTCGGAAACGTCCTATTTTTCGTTGGCGTAGATCGCCGTGCGCGCTGGACTCGACGCGCCGACAGTGCCGCGGTACATGCCGGGGCTGTTCATTGCAAAGGCCACCTGACCGCGCGCATCCATCGCGATCAACGCGCCATCGCCGCCCATGTCGCCGATGTCCTTGATCGTGTTATCGGCGGCGGCCTGCACAGCCTCACGATGCCACGCAATGCGGTCGCGCACCTGGCGAGCCGCCGACGAGCGGATGAAAAACTCGCCGGTGCCCGTCGCGGAGACGGCGCAGACGCCGTCCTCCGCATAGGTGCCGGCGCCAATGATCGGCGAATCGCCGACGCGTCCCCAGCGCTTGCCCGTCAGGCCGCCGGTCGATGTGGCTGCGGCGAGATGTCCGGCCTGGTCGAGCGCCACCGCGCCGACGGTGCCGTACGCATGCGTGCGATCGAGCACTGAGGCATGATGGTCGCGCCATTGCAGGAGTTGCTGCCAGCGCTCCTCGGTGCGGAAATATCCGGGCTCGACCTGCTCGAGCCCCTTCTCCACCGAAAACGCGTCGGCGCCGTCTCCAGCCAACATGACATGCGCCGATTTCTCCATCACGGCGCGCGCGAGACTGACCGGATTGCGCGTGCGCGTCACTGCGGCGACAGCGCCCGCCTTGCGATTGCTCCCATCCATGATCGAAGCGTCGAGTTCATTGCGGCCCTCGGCCGTGAACACCGAACCCTTGCCCGCGTTGAACAGCGGATCGTCCTCCAGCGTGCGCACGACGGCTTCGACGGCGTCGAGGCTCGCGCCGCCTTTGCTCAGGATCGCAGCGCCCGCCTGCAGCGCACGGTTGAGGCTGGCGCGATACGCCGCGTCCATCGCGGGAGTCAGCGAGCCGGGCTCGATGACGCCTGCGCCGCCATGGATGGCCAGTTGCCAGTTGGCGGCAGCCTGCAACGGAACGCCCAGCGGCGCCATGCACAAGATTGCAATCATTGCTTTCATCTACGGGACTCGCATGAGTGCGAAGTTGCGGAGATTGTAACCCGGAGCCGTCTCAACCGGAGCGCGAGTGCTGCTCCAATGCGCTGCCTGCGGCAAGCCACTCGGCTTCCGCCTGGGATTGAAGACGTGCCAGTTCCGCTTGCCGCGAGAGCGCCGCCTGCAACTTTGCCCGGGCATCCGGAAGGTAGAGCCCTGGCGCCGCCAGTTGTTGTTCGAGCACGGTCCGTTCGCGCGCCAGTTGCTCGAGTTGCTTTTCGCACTTCTGCACTGTCGCGCGCAGCGGCGACAAGCGGCCGCGCGCCTCGGCTTCCTCGCGCTTGCGCTGGCGGCGCTGGGCAGCGGAATCCGCGGCACCCAAGGCTTGCAATGCCACCGCGGCGCCAGTTTGCTCGGAATTGGCACCGTCGTTGATTGCGCGCACCGGGCCTCCGCTTGCCAACCATTGTGCGTAGTCGTCCAGGTCGCCATCGAAGCGCACGGCCGCGCCATCGTGCACGACGATCAACTCGTCGGCGACCGTGTTGAGCAAATGGCGGTCGTGCGAAACCAGCACCACGGCGCCCGGAAATTCCTGCAGCGCGACGGCCAGCGCCTGGCGCATCTCCAGATCCAGGTGATTGGTCGGCTCATCGAGCAGCAACAGGTTCGGCCGCAGCCACGCGACGAGCGCCAGCACCAGCCGCGCTTTCTCGCCGCCGGAAAACGGTGCTACCACCTCGAACACGCGATCGCCCTGGAAACCGAAGGTCGCCAGGTAATCGCGCAGCTCGGCTTCGGCCGCGCGCTTTGCGCGGGGTCCGCCAGTGCGCCGCAGGTTTTCCAACGGCGATTCATCGGCCGCAAGCTGCTCGAGGTGATGCTGCGCGAAATAGCCGATCTGCAGGTCGCGCGCCTCGGTGCGCGTGCCGCTGCCGGCTTGCAGTTCGCCGGCCAGCAACTTCATGCAGGTCGACTTGCCGGCGCCATTGCGACCGAGCAACGCCAGCCGATCGCCGGGCATCAGCGTCAGTTTCACGTGCTGCAGCAGTGGCGCCGCGCCGTAACCCACGCTCTGGTCATCGATCGCCAGCAGCGGGCGCGGTAACTTTGCCGGCGTAGCAAATGCAAATTCGAAGGCGGCGGAATCCACGTGCGCCGGCGCAATGCGCTGCATGCGCTCGAGTGCCTTCAGGCGGCTCTGCGCCTGGCGCGCCTTGGTGGCCTGCGCGCGAAAGCGCTCGACGAAGGATTCCATGTGCCTGATCTCGCGTTGTTGGCGCGCGTACAACGATGCCTGCACGGCCAGTTCGGCGGCGCGCTGCGTCTCGAAGGCCGAATAGTTGCCGCGATAGGCGTGCACTTCGCCGTGCTCGATGTTGACGATGCGGTTGCAGACGCGGTCAAGGAATTCCCGGTCGTGGGCAATCAGCAGCAGCGTGCCCGGATAGGCGCGCAGCCAGCCCTCGAGCCACAGGATCGCGTCGATGTCGAGGTGATTCGTTGGCTCGTCGAGCAGCAACAGGTCGGAGCGGCACATCAATGCGCGCGCTACATTGATGCGCACGCGCCAGCCACCGGAGAAACTGCGGATCGGCCGTTCGTCCTCGGTATGATCGAATCCCAGCCCGTGCATGAGCTGCGCCGCACGCGCCCGGGCGTCATACCCGCCCACTTCCGCGTAACGCGCGTACAAAGCTCCGAGCCGCGCGCCGTCATCGCGCTCCGTGGCTGCAGCGATTTCCGTCTCGATTGCGCGCAATTCGGCATCGCCATCGAGCACGAACTCGATCGCGCTCTGGTCGGTGGCGTCGATATCCTGCGATACGTGGGCCATCACCAGGTTGCCGGGCATTTCAAAACTGCCGGCGTCGGCGTGCACGGTGCCACGCACCAGCTCGAGGAGCGTCGACTTACCGCTGCCATTCTCGCCGGTGATGCCGATTTTCTCGCCGCGGAACAGGCTGAAGGTGGCGCCCGCAAACAGCAATCGCGGCCCGCGGCGGACCGCGATGTCAGTGAAGTTAAGCATCGACCGGTAAGTTTGCCACGATCGCAGCGGCACGGTTCCAGTCCACCCGTCGCCTTCGAAACTGGCACCATAGATGCTTCCAGACTGGCTCTATAGCTGCCCGGGCACACCTGTCAATTTGACTGCCAGAGCGGCCACAAGAATCGGCGGCGCGGGCGGGGATTTCTATTGAGCCTGTTTGGAATTGCGGGCCTGCAGCTCGAGCTGCGCAGTGGCGACAATCTCGGCCAGATCGATGCCGAACTGGATCTGTTGCGCCGCCGCTTCCCGTGGGTGTCGATGGCGGTGATCGGCGAGCTCGCCGCGTTTGGGCCTGATCCAGCTAATGCCCAAGCATTGCCTGGTCCGGCGGAAGCGCGGCTGTGCGCAGCCGCGAAGCGCAACCAACTGTGGCTGGTGCCGGGTTCGCTGTGCGAGCGAAGCGGCAGCCAGGTTTTCAACACGGCGCCGGTCATCAATCCGGACGGCGAGGTCGTGGCGCGCTATCGCAAGATGTTTCCGTTCCTGCCTTATGAAAGAGGCATCACGCCGGGAGCAGATTTCGTCACCTTCGATGTGCCGGCCGTGGGGCGCTTTGGCGTTTCGATCTGCTACGACATGTGGTTTCCGGAAACGACGCGCACGCTTGCGTGGCTCGGGGCCGAAGTGATGTTGCATCCGTCGATGACCTCGACGATCGACCGCGATGCGGAGCTGGCGATCGGCCGCGCCAACGCAATCATCAACCAGTGCTACTTTCTTGACATCAACGTCGCCGGCGAGCTTGGGCTGGGCCGCTCGGCCATCTTTGGACCGGGCGGCGAAGTGATCTGCACCGCAGGCTCGGGCCGTGAGGCGCTCGCGGTCGAGCTCGACCTGCAGGCTGTGCGCAATGCGCGCACCCGCGGTTGGCTCGGCCTCGTGCAGCCGTTGAAGAGTTTTCGCGACAGCGCGGTCGCGCTGCCGGCGCATGCATCGGGCGCGCGCCGCTCGACCTATCTCGATTCGTTAGGTCCATTAACGATGCCCACACGCCATGAGGGAATGCCGACATGAGTTACGTTGCATCCGGATACTTGAACAAGGCCTGGCGCCTGACGCCGATCGGCGCCGCCGTGGCGGGACTCCTGTACAGCGCGGCCTGCGCTGTGCCCGCGCAGGCACAGAGCGTGTCGGCTGGCGCTGCGGCCGACACCAGCCTCGAGGAGATCGTCGTCACCGCGACGCGACGCAACACCTCGACTGTCGATGTGCCGTTCAACATCTCGGCCGTCAGCGGCGCGCAGATCGAGGCGCAGAACCTCAGCAACCCCGTCGACCTGCTGCGCACCGTGCCTGGCGTGTCGGTCGTCGACCGCGGCATCCGCAATTCCGGCGTAGTCAACAATGTGCGCATCCGCGGCGTCAACGTCGACGCGGCAACGCTCGGCGACTACGTAGTCGCCGGTGCCGCCGCGGTCTCAAGCTACGTGAACGACACACCGATCTTCGCGAACTTCCTGCTCAAAGATATCGATCGCGTCGAGGTATTGCGCGGTCCGCAGGGCACGCTCTACGGGCGTGGATCGCTCGGCGGCACGGTGCGGTATCTGCTGCGCGAACCGGTGCAGGGCGAAACCTCGGGAGAAATCGAGGGTGGTGCATCGACGACAGAAGGATCAAACGGCACCAACTCGACCGCCAGCGGCATCCTGAACGTTCCGCTTGGCGAAACGCTGGCGCTGCGCGTCAACTACAGCCATTTGTATGACGCCGGCGTCGTGGATTATCCCAACCTTTACGTGCTCGATGCCAATGGCGCGCCCGTGGCACCCAACGGAGTGCTCGACCCGGCCGCGCAGTACACCTCGCAGACGGATGCCGATTGGGCGCGGCTCGACTACGCGCGGCTGGCGGCGAGTTGGAAGCCCAGCGACTCGGCGAAGCTGGTGTTCTCGCTGGTGCACCAGAAGGACAGCACCGGAGGCCGCCGGCAGATCACCGCGCCCGGCACTCCAAACTATGCCACTGGCGGTGTGTACGGCGACTACGAGCAGGGTGCCGTGATGCTCGAGCCTTCGGCGCGCGAAGTCTCGCTCGCCAGCATGGAGGGTACGTTCGACCTGGGTTTCGCGACGCTCACTTCGAGCACCTCTTATACTGACCATACCGGCACCAGCACGAACGACAACTCGGGCCTGTACGCGAAAGGCTGGCCATTCCTGTACGACTTCTATCCGCGCCTGATGGCGCAGAAGTACCGCGACTACAGCGACCGCAGCTTCGCGCAGGAGCTGCGCCTCGTGTCCAACAG
>JBOHZW010000303.1:0-2647 GCA_050738715.1 Steroidobacteraceae bacterium
GTGCAGTGACCCGCCATTTCCTTGTCGCTCGTTAAACCGTCACGCTGCATCTTCTCCGGAGTCATGCAACTGCGCGACGTGTGCGCCTGAGGCACGGACTCGTGCTGCTGCATACGTGACATCGCAACGGCCATGCGCGCCTTTTGCTCAGGGGTCATGTTCTTCATGGCGTCGTCCATGCCGGCCATGATGGCTTCGCCTGTCCCGGTAGCGATTATCGTGGATTCCCACAAGCCCATGCGGACATTGAGCTTGGGGGTGTCGGCGCCCAGCGCGATCACCGGAATTGCGGCCAGCGCGACGGCGAGAGAACGATAGATGGGGCTGTTCATGGAAGCTACTCCTTGAGGTGCGCGCGAATAGCCCCATCATACCAGCGGCCCGCCTTGCAATCGCGCCTTGGCAGATCGAAAGCCCTAAGATTGCGCCTAAGAGCCATGTAGGCTGGCGCCAGAGCAGAGCGAGGCATGTCATGACACCGCAGCACCCCCAACCACTCGGCGGCAACCAGATGCCGCGCTTTGCCGGACCGGCGACGATGATGCGCCTGCCGCAGTTCGAATCGGCTGCCGGCCTCGATGCCTGCTTTGTCGGCGTGCCGCTCGACATCGGCACTTCGCTCCGTGCCGGCGCGCGTTTCGGGCCGCGCGACATCCGCCAGAACTCCGTGTTGATCCGCCCCTATCAGATGGCGACGCGCGCGCGGCCGTTCGATTCGCTGCGGGTCGGCGACATCGGCGATGTGGCGATCAACACCTTCAACCTGCAGAAATCGATCGCGATCATCGAGGCTGCGTACGATTCGATCCTTGCGAACAAATGCATCCCGCTGACGATGGGGGGCGATCACACCATCGTGCTGCCGATACTGCGCGCGCTGCGCCGCAAGTACGGGCCGGTGGGGTTGGTGCACGTTGACGCGCACGCCGACGTGAACGATGAAATGTTCGGCGAGAAGATCGCGCACGGCACGCCATTCCGCCGCGCGGTGGAAGAAGGCCTGCTCGACACGAAGCGCGCCGTGCAGATCGGGCTGCGCGCCACGGGCTACGGCGCCGATGATTTCGACTGGCCCCGCCAGCAGGGCATGCGGGTCGTGCAGGCCGAGGAGTGCTGGCACCGCTCGCTGACGCCGCTGATGGCGGAAGTGCGCGCGCAGCTCGGCAAAGGTCCCGTGTACCTGAGCTTCGACATCGACGGTCTCGATCCGGCCTACGCGCCGGGCACCGGCACGCCGGAGATCGGCGGACTGACGACGATCCAGGGCATGGAAATCATCCGCGGTTGCCGTGGTCTGGAACTCGTCGGCTGCGACATGGTGGAGGTGTCGCCTCCATACGATCCGTTCGGCACGACATCACTGCTGGCCGCAAACTTGCTTTACGAAATGCTGTGCGTGCTGCCCGGGGTGCGCTGCGATGCCTCGCCGTGACGGTAATGGGACGATGTCCGTCGCGCGGGAGCCATCCGCCGAGTGCCGACCGGCATAGTCTTTGATCAGGTAGCACCGTCATGAACCTCAGCGCATTCGAGATATTCAAGATCGGCATTGGCCCGTCGAGTTCGCACACGATGGGGCCGATGAATGCCGCGCGCGCGTTTACCGAATCGCTCCGCTCGCAGGGTTTGCTCGTGCGCACCAGCACGGTGAGGGCGGAATTGTTCGGGTCTCTGGCGCTCACCGGCCGCGGCCACTGCACCGATCGCGCGATTCTGCTTGGACTCGAGGGCATGCGGCCTGAGACGATCGATTCGTCCAAGGTGGAACCAACGGTTGAGCGCATTCGCGCCGGCAAACGCCTGCAATTGGGCGGTGAACGTGATATCGCATTCGACGAAGCGCAGCATCTGCTCTTCCACCACGACAAGGTGCTGCCGGGTCACTCAAACGGCATGCGCTTCACCGCGCACGATGCGGCGGGCGCATCGCTCCTGACAGAGGAGTACTACAGCGTCGGCGGTGGCTTCATCGTCAAGGAAGGCGAAGCTGCGGGCGGCGCGACGCCGCGCGCACAGGCGCCGCATGAATTTGGCTCAGCCGCCGAGTTGCTCGAGCATTGCGAGAAACAAGGTCTCGAGATCCACGAATTGATGATGGCGCGCGAGCGCACATGGCGGAGCGAGGCCGAAATCAAACACGGCCTGCTTGAGCTCTGGCGCGTGATGCGCGAGTGCGTCCAGCGCGGTTTCACGGCGCAGGGCCTGCTGCCGGGCGTACTGAAAGTGCGGCGGCGCGCGCCGAAGCTGTTCCGGCAGTTGGAATCGGGCGATGCCAGCGATCCGATGCATGCACTGGACTGGGTCAACGCCTTCGCGCTCGCGGTCAATGAGGAAAATGCTGCCGGCGGGCAGATGGTCACGGCGCCGACGAATGGCGCGGCCGGCATCGTCCCGGCGGTGCTGCATTACTACGATCGCTTTGAGACGGGCGCGGACGAGACCGGTGTGATTCGTTTCCTGCTGACCGCGGCCGCAATCGGCATGCTCTATAAGAAGAATGCATCGATCTCCGGCGCCGAGATGGGCTGCCAAGGCGAAGTCGGCGTCGCCTGCTCGATGGCCGCGGCCGGTCTTGCCTCGGCGCTGCACGGAACCAACGAGCAGATCGAGAATGCCGCGGAGATCGGCATGGAGCACAACCTGGGGC
>JBOHZW010000304.1:0-4855 GCA_050738715.1 Steroidobacteraceae bacterium
GTATACCGTCTGCGCGCGACCCTGGGTGTTGGTGATCGCGGTCGGCAGCGTCAAGGTGCCACCCGTCACATCATTGAGCGTAAAGGCCACCGTTGCGCCCGTGACGAGGTTGTTGTTCGCATCACGAACCACGGCCGTTATCGTGCTGGAGTCGGGAGTGCCACCGTGCGTCGCGAGCGTAAACACATCCGGCTGCACATCGATGGTTGCGGCGGTTGTCGCAATGAACTCCAAAGCGAGCGTACCGGCCGTGCCACCGGTCACGGTGCCACTGATCGTCGCGCCGCCGGCGTTATCGGAGACTACTGTGATCGTTGCATTGCCGCTCGCATCCGTCATCACGGTGGCGGTGGTCGGCTGGCCCGTGCAGGTCGTCGTTGCGCCCGTCACGATGCATCCGCGCGTCGTCGCCATGTTGACGGTGCCGTTGGCGACGGGCGTGCCGTCCTGCGACCAATTGACGGTCACCGTCTGCTGCGTATTCAGGTCGACGGTGCTATCTGCGGCAGGTGCCGTGAACGACACGGCATCGCCGTTGACGCTGATCGGAATCCGCCCCGGGGCGCCCAACGCGCTGACCACGAGATCGCCTGCTGAACCCGTTGCACCGGTGCCGGTAAACGTCGCCGTGCCGTTTGCATCGGTAGTCAGCGTGGTCTGGTCTACCGTAAGCGCCCCGGGCGGCGTGACAGTCACGGTTGCTCCAGCGATCGGTGTGTTTCCGGAATCGACCAACCTCACCGTGTACAGGGCCTGCTGCCCCACCGTAAGAGCCTGTTGCCCTTGCAAATTCAGCGTTGTGCCGGTGACGTTAACAGTTGCAGTGCCACTGATATCGCCGGTTTTCGTTGTCACAGTGGCCGTGATGGCTATGGGCCGGTCGCTCGGATCGCCGAGCGTATTCAGCGTGGCCGTCGCCACGCCGTGGTCGTCGGTCGTGGCCTGGGTAACTGCCAGGCCGCCCGAGTCGGACGTGAACACGACGAGCGCGCCGGAAACGAAATTATTGTTCGCGTCGCGCACATAGGCGGTCAGGTTCGCCGACGTGTTGTTCGCGGACAGGATGGTGGGTGTATCGGAGACGAGCACCACCGACGATGCTTCCACCGTAGGCGTACCCCCAGTGCTGCCGCAGCCCGAGAACGAGCTGTCGCAAGGGTTGTTGCCGCCACTGCCGCAGGCCGCGAGAGCCAGCGCTGCGAGCACGGAGAACCATCGAAGTTTGCGCATCTTGATCACCTGAGCAATTGATCTACTAGTAAGGTTCATGGGCATTCCCAACAAGGTCAATTGACCTTGACCCCTTCACGCACGATCTTCGGCGTCACGAAGATCAACAGCTCATTCTTGTTGTTAACGCGGGCAGTGCTCTTGAACAGGTGTCCCAGTATCGGAATGTCGCCGAGGTAGGGCACCTTCTTGTCCGTATCGCGGCGCACCGTCTCGAGAATGCCGCCGAGCACCACGGTCTGGCCGTCGCCGACCATGACGCGCGTCGTCAGCGTGCGCGTGTCGATCGCCGGCACGTTGACGCCGCCCGAGGTCACCACCACCTGGCCGACGCTGTCCTTGGTGACGGCGAGGTCGAGGATGATGCGATTGTCCGGCGTGATGAGCGGCGTCACCTTCAGCGACAGCACCGCCTTCTTGAACGAAATCGTCGTCGCGCCACTCGAGGCCGATTGCTGGTACGGGATTTCCGTACCCTGCTCGATGGTCGCTTCCTTCTGGTTCGCCGTGATGATGCGCGGCGAGGAAACCACCTCGCCCCGGCCCTCGGCCTGCGCGGCGGACAGTTCGAGGTCGACGATGTAATCGGACCCCAGCAACATGAACGCGAGACTCCCGGCCGGATTCGAGACTGGCATGTTGACGTTGTAGCGGTTCGCCGCCCCGTCACCGGTCGGAACGCCGACCGGGTACGGCGTGCCAGTCGAGGCCAGGTTCGAAATCGCCGTGCTGAGGCCGGTATCGGTGGCCGCCGCAGTGCCGGATGTCAGGAACAAGCCGTTGTTGCCGTTGCCGCGCGTGCCGGTCAGGCCGGCGCGTACGCCGAGGTCGCGCTCGAAATCATCGTTGACGATGACGAGGCGCGATTCGATCAGCACCTGGCTCACCGGAATATCGAGCGTCGCAACCAGCTTGCGCACCGCATCGATGCTCTCGGAAGTATCGGAGAGCAACAGCGTGTTGGTGCGTTCATCGACCGCCACGCTGCCGCGCGTTGACAGCACCGTGGACGAAGCCGAGCCCTTAAGCAGGCTGGCCAGGTCTGCGGCCTTGGCGTAGTTGACCTGCAGGAACTCGGTGCGGATCGGTGCGAGATCCTGGATATCTTTCTTCGCCGCCAGATCGGCCTTTTCGCGCGAAGCGAGTTCGTCGGCCGGCGCGACGATGATCACGTTGCCGTCGTGGCGCTTGTCCAGGCCCTTGGTGCGCAACACGATGTCGAGCGCCTGGTCCCACGGCACGCTCTGCAGGCGCAGCGTCACGCTGCCCTTGACCGTGTCGCTGACGACGATGTTCTGGCCACTGGCATCGGCCAGCAGCTGCAACACGGCGCGGGTGTCGATGTCCTGGAAATTCAGCGAGAGCTTCTCGCCGTTGTAGACCTTCTTTTCTTCGGTGTTGGCTGCGGCCTTGGTCACCGGCTGCACTTCAACGACGTACTGATCGTCGGACTGGTACGCGAGCTGCTGGAAGTCGCCCGACGCGCTCAACACGATGCGCGTGTCATTGCCCACTTTCAGCGCATCGAAGCCGCTGACCGGCGTGCCGAAATCCTGCGTGTCGTAGCGGCGCGCGAGCTTGCGCGGGAGCGAAGCGTCGGAGAAATTGACGATGATCTGCGAGCCCTGCTGGCTGAGGTTGATCGGTGTGCGCGGATCGGACAGGCGAATGACGAGTCGGCCCACGCCGCCATCGCCACGGCGGAAGTCGATGCTGCGAATTTCGCGCGCACCGCTGGCCGCGGCTGGCGTCGAAGAATCGCTGGAGGCCGCCGGCGCGGGCGCCGCGGCCATTTCGCCGGCCGAGCCGGCGCCAACGGTGACGATCAAATCATTGCCCGAAACCTTGGTCGTGTACGGCTGCATCGCATCGAGGTTCAGCACGACGCGGGTGCGACCACTGGCTTCGGCCGCCAGCACGGTGTCGACGCCGGCCGAGGCTACATCAATGCGGTGCGAGGGCATCGCGAGCGAGACGCCCGGCAAATCAAGCGAAATACGCGCGGGCTTGTCGATCGTGAAACTCATCGGCTCGGGAGCAGGGCCGGACAAATGCATCGTCAGCTGAACTTGCTTGCCACCGATCGTCTGCACGTCGATGGATTGCAGCGCGTTGCCGGTGGCGTCGGCCGCCTGGGCACCCTGCATGACGAAGGTTGCGGCCAGGCAGGCAAGTGCCAGCCCCAAGGCGCTACGCAGGTGGTGGAAGGCGGTGGATCGGTTCATTCGCTTGCTCTCCATTCCGGTCACTCGTTCAGGGCCAGGGCCGCGGGACGTTCGATATAACCGCCCAGGCCATCGGGAACGAGTTCAGTCAAACTGATCTTGTTGGGCACGATCTCGATAATGCGGCCATCGTTCTGGCCCAGGTGGTTGCCCACCAGTACGCGTTGCACGCGGCCGTCCGCCACCTGCACAAGGCCGTAGTCGTGGCCATTGAGCTTGAGCGTGCCGACCATCTTCATCGTGTCGAGCGAGAACTGCTCGAGGAACTCGCGGTTGCGCGACACTTCGGGGCGCGGTCCGCTGATTCCGCCGCGCGAACCGCCCGGCACGAACGGCGAACGCAGGTTCGAGCTCGAGTACACATAGCTGTCGTAGGGCTTGATCTCCGGCAACGGCTCGACGCGGCCGCCCGGCTCTTTCTTCGTCGTCTCGATGAAATTGTTCAGGTCGGTATCGCGTCCCGAGCAGCCCGCGAGCACGCCGCCGCAAACCGCCGCGACTGCCAGCATCCGCCAGGACTTGAGTTGATTTCGCTGCATGCGCATGTGCATCCGCTTAGCCCGCCGGCCGCTTGGCCGCTTGTTCGCTCTTGCGCCGATCGGCCTCGGCCTGCGCGACTTCCTCATCGTCGAGGTAGCGATAGGTCTTGGCCGTCAGGTCCATCTGCAACTGGTCGAATGCGCCGCCGGTCTTGTTGACCGGCTCGATCTTCACGTCATGCAACGTCACGATGCGCGGCAGCGCCGCGATGCCGCTGACGAAGGCGCCAAACTGGTGATAGCTGCCCGCGAAGCGGATCTTGATCGGCCGCTCGGCATAAAAATCTTTCCGCACCTCGGTCTGGGGCTGGAACAGTTTCTGGTCGAGCGCGGCCGCGAGGCCGGTCTGCGAGATGTCGACCAGCAGGTTGTCGACCTCGGTCTTGCTCGGCAGCTGGCGCAGCATCGCGCCAAACGATTTTTCGATGTCGCCGAGCTGCTGCTTGTACACCTCGAGGTTCGTGGCCTTGGCGTGCTTGTTGTGGAACTCGCCGCGCAGCTGCTGCTCCTGGTCCTGCAGCGACTGCAGCTGCGGGTTCATGTCGGTCCATACGAAGAAGTAGGCCGCCAATATTGTCAGCAGCACGAAGGCGACGGCGATGGTGCCGGCGCGTATCGCAAAAGGCCAGCGGCCCGGATCGCGCGGATCAAGTGCGCGCATTTCCTCCATGAAGCTCATGGCGCACCTCCGTTACGGGCATGCTTCAGCTTGGCGGCCGCCGCGTCGTCATCATCGCTGGTGGTTGCGATCTGCGATGCATCGAGCACGAAACTGTTGCCGACCGTGTTGCCGGGCTTGCTCTCGACGACCTCGAGCTCGGGATCTTTCATCCACTGCGAGGCGGAGATCGAACGCATGAA
>JBOHZW010000305.1:0-8844 GCA_050738715.1 Steroidobacteraceae bacterium
TGCGAGGCGCATGCACCAGCGCGCGCGCGATCGCGGTCTTGACGCGCTCGCCCTGCGAAAATCCTTCGGTGCGCCGGGCGGCGATGTCCTGCATGCCGAGCGTCGCAATGAGTTTGTCGCAGGCTGCACGCGTCGCTTCATGCTCCATCCCCTGGAGCGCTGCGAAATATTCGATGTTCTCGCGCGCGGTGAGCCGCTTGTAGATGCCGCGCGAATCCGGCAGCACGCCGATCGTGCGCCGCACCGCCAGCGGTTCCTGCACGGCATCGCGCCCGTCGACCGTCACGGTGCCCGCATCGGGCTTCATCAGCGTGTACAGCATGCGCAGTGTCGTGGTCTTGCCGGCGCCATTGGGCCCCAACAGACCGGTGATCTCGCCATCGCGCGCGCTGAAGCTGACGTTGTCGACGGCATGCTTGGCGCCGAAAGACTTGTGCAGTCCCTGTACTTCGATCATGGATTGCTGCCGTTCGCATCGATGAAGAACGGCGTCGACCCCAGTTGCCCGAGGCAGCTCGCATCGAGCGCACGCACATCGAGCTTGCGCAGGAAATCATCGAGGATTCGCGGCATGCAGCCAACCGACACCAACCCGTGGCCCTGGCCTGTGACGTTCAGCACGCGCGAGCGCGGCAAGGTACGGGCAATTTGCGCGGCGTAGCGCGGCGGCGTCACGGGATCGAGCTCGCCCGCCAGCAGCAATACCGGCACGTCGGTGCGCAGCGGTTCGCTGAAGTCGGCGGGATGCGATCCGTGCGGCCATAGCGGGCAGGTCTTTAGCAGCCAGTCGGTAAGCGCGTTGCCCATCACCGTGTCGGCATCGGCCGGATTCGCCTTGAGCCGGTCTGCGTCCTCGGCGCAGATCACCGAGAGCCCCATGCCGCCCGTGAGGCTATCCGATACGTCACCGACGACGACCTGCGCTTGTCCGAGCAAGGGCTCGTAGTGCCCGTTGTCAGCTTCCTGCAGCACGTACGGCAGGAGCGCCGCGGTATACGGGCTGTAGGCATACAGGCGCGCGAGCTGCACCAGCGCACCGGGCCCGATGGTCTTCTGCTCCACCCGGAATGTGAACGGATCACGCAGCGTCAACTGCTGCGGATGCGCGCGCAATTTCACCAGCAGGCGCCGCAGTGTCTGGTTGGGATCGCCGTAGCGTGTGCTGCAGCTTCTGTCCGCGGTGCAGCGCTTGAACAGCGAGCGCAAGACATCCTCGAGGTTGCGCGCGTGCTCGCTGCCAAGAACGAGTGAATTCGGCACCGAACTGTCGAGCACGATCGCACGCACGCCCTGCGGATAGCGCTTCGCATACTGTTGCGCCATGCGAGTGCCATACGACACGCCGATCAGGTCGAGCCGCGGACTGCCGAGGGCTCGCCGCACGAGTTCCAGGTCTTCGACCGCATCGCTGGTCGAATAGAACTGCGGCGCGGCGCGCGGCGCGAGCCGCGTCACGCAAGCGCGCACTGCATCGGCACTGCTCGCCAGTGCCGTGCCATTCGTCGCGGCATCGCCGCCGTTGTCATCGCCGGTGTTGTCATCGCCGCAATCGAGCGCATTCGAACCGCCGGTGCCGCGCTGGTCGACGAGCAACACCGCGCGCTGCCGGCGCAACGGTTCGAACGCGCCGGCGATCGACGGATAGTCATCGGTGGCCGCTCCGCCGGGACCCCCGTCGAGGAATGTCACCAGGTCGGGCTCGGCCTGGGCGGACTCGGCGCGCACCAGCGCGACATGCAGCCGGATGTGCCGGCCATCCGGCGCCGCATGATTCTCCGGCACGTCGAACGCCGAGCAATAGGCGCGCATCGTCGGCGCGCCGTTGCCGCGGCGGCCTATATCGCAAGGTTCAAGCGTGAGGCTGCCCATGTGCATCACGTCAGGCGCGACCGCGGACACGGCCAGCGATGAGTCACCGCGTCCGCCGCGATGTTGCGACAGCGACCAGCCCACCGCAGCGGCGAGCAGCAACAGGATCAGGATGCGGCGCAGGCGCGGATTCAAGCGGATCGTTGCCGCGCGTGGCGGCCTGTGCGTAATCGATACACGAGATAGATCACGATGACGATGTTGAGCGCTGTTGCGCCGAGCACGGCCCAGGTGCGGTGATGATGCCCGAAAAACAGTTGGTACAGTTCAAATGGAATCAGCGAGCCGGTCGCGATGACCGTCACCCATTCCGCCCAGGGCTTGCGCAGCCACAGGCCGATGCCCTCGGTCAGCAGTACGGCCGTGTAGATGGCTGTGACCAGCAAAATGCCGCCGATGCGCGCCTTGCCGAGCGAGTCGAACCAGTCAAGCCCCCGCTCGAGCAGCCGCTGCTCGAAGGAATCTGTCAGCGTGCTGATCCAGTCATGCAGTTGCTCGACGAGGTCGGGATTGAGCAGGCGGTACAGACCATATGTCGTCGCGAGCAGCAGCAATGCCTTGCCGATCTTGAGCAGCCCGATGAGACGCAGTCCGTCGAAACGCTTGCTGGCACCGGATGGCATGCCTCTAGTCTAGCGTGACCAGGAACCCCAGGCCGATCACGCCGAGCATGATCACGTAGGCCAGCGCCCCATATATAGTGAGGCCGGGGATAGCCCACAGCAGCAGCGTGTCATTTCCGCCCGGCACCAGCGCCGCGCCAAATCCCATGAGCAGGCCGCCGCCGGCGCAACGCAAGGCTCTCAGCCACGTCGGCCGTTGCAGATTGAAGCGACCGGCCAGCGCCGCACCTGCCAGTGCGCCGGCGAACAGCAGCAGTGCGGAGAGATTGGCGGTCCAGTCCATCAGCGCGTGCCTTCCGTGCGCGAGCGTCTCGAGCACCGAACCGTAACTCCAGCCGGGATGCCGTGCGTAGACCAATCCAGCCAGCACTCCCGCGCCCAGTGCCAGCCACGCGGTCAGCGGTCGCGCGCGCCACAGCAGCACGCCGATCAGCAGCGCAAAACCTGCGACGCCGGCGATCCAAAGCGGGCCCATTGCCGCTTGTGCGGCGCTGGCGGCGCCGACGGGAAACACCAGCGCTTCGGCGACTCGCACACCCACGCCGATGCCGGCGAGCGTGAACAGGAAATTGAGGTTGCCGCAGCCCAGGTACAGCACGCTGCCGAGGTAGCAGCCGCCGTTCAGCAGCGCGCCGGCCCCCAGCAACACTCCGCCGAAAACAAGCCCCGCATGGAAGGGCACCGCGCCGGGCAACAGCACCGAGCCGGGGGCCAGGCCCGCGAGCAACAGCAACACGACGCCCGCGCTGCCCGCGGCCAGCGCGAGCCGTTGCAGCCCACCGAACTTTCGCGCCACGACCGCCTGCTGCACGCCGGCGACGGCGCACAGGCTGACGCGCGACAGCGCGGCGCCGAGCGCGAACGTCAACAACAGCAGCAACACGTCGACCATTGGAGCGCTCATGCCGATCGACGCACGCTTCAGCGCGCCGCCGGTATCCGCAGCCGGACGTAAGGACAATGGTCCCGCACGCCGCGGCCGCATTCGATCGGCGCCAGCGACTTGCCGAGACACACGCGCACTGCGGACAGTTCAGCGCGATTGCAGGTCACGACCAGGCCGTTGTCCGGCAGCTGCGGATTCGCGGCCCGGAACGCGGCGACGATGTCCCTCGCATCCATCGATTGGTCCCTGCGCGGCGCGTCGAACGCGGCGGGTATTTTCACGACGGCGAGCGCGCGATCGACGGTGTCGAAATAATCGAGCGCACTGAGTCCGCTGCAACTGCCATGGCGCTGCCATTCATGCTGCATGAGTCGCGGACTCGGGAACAGCGGCGCGCCGCGCGCGGCTGCGTCGGATGGAATCGGCGCATCGGGCGCGCAATTCTCGGGATAACCGCCGTTCGTATTTTGTGGCCACAGGCCGTGCAGCACGAAACCGTAGCCCTTGCTGCATTGCGCGCGGTCGTCGCTGTGCGTCAGGCAATAGCTCGGCGACCACGACAAGGTCAGCAGGAAATAGTCGAATTGCCCGGCGGTGGTGGCCGCCGGCGCCGGGCCGCCGGAGTTGCGCTGGGGATCGTGCGGGCGATCATGATGGCCGCGCATATAGACCAGGCCCGCGACAATGCACAGCGACAGCAACAATCCCAATGCCGTGACTTTTCCCTTCTGCATGCGCGAACCTCAGTGGCCGCCGGAACTGGCGGCGGCGCCGTGGACCGCGCGGCGCAGCAGCAGTTGCGTAGCATGCGGCGCGTCGTCGAGCAGCACAGTCGCGGTGCGTGCCTGCACATTCACGATGACGGGCATTTCGTGATCGCCGAGGCGGACCGAAGCCGCACCCTGCCAATCGTGCACCGTCACACGGAGTTGGCGCCACCACGGATGAAAGTGTCCGTCGCGCTCACCGAACGTGATTGCAATGCCGTCGTCCCTCACTTCACAAAGCAAGCGCTGGCGCAGGTATTCACCGCGCGTGAAGCCCATGCTGTGGCCATCGTCCTGGTAGATCTCGCCAACGCAGTTATCGCCCGGATACACATCGAGCGACAACGGCCCTTGCGGTATCTGCGCCGTGCTCTGCGTCAATGGCTGGCGCGGCAGGATGGTGCCGGCGCGCACGAACACCGGCAGGCGCTCGAGACTCGGCATCGAGGTCAGTACGAGCCCGGTGCGCTCGGCCGCCGCACTCGCTTCACCGCTCAGGCCCACACCGCGCGTTAGTGACGCGGCATCCGCGCCGCTCCAGTAGTCGAACCAGCGGCCGGCGGGAAGGCAGATCGTGTACGGCGCCGGCGATTCCAGCACCGGCGGCGGCGCGATCAACAATCGATCGCCCAGCATGAACGTCGTGTCCTGCCCGCAAGGTGCGCTGAGCGCTTCCGGAAAATCGTAGAACACCGGACGCATCAGTGGCGCGCCGCTGCGCGCGTTGTCCTCCGCCAGCGCATAAATGTACGGCAACAGGCGGTAGCGCTCCTCGATGAAGTGCTTGCGGATCGCCGTGTGGGCCGGACCGTCGACCCACGGTTCCTTGCGCACATCGCCCTTGCCGAAATGGTCGCGGAACACCGGCATGAAGGCGCCCAGCTCGATCCAGCGCGTCAGCAACTCAGGGCTCGGCGCGCCGATGTAGCCACCGACATCGGCGCCGCTGTAGCCGAAGCCGCTCATTCCCAGGTTCAGCAGCATCGCCACGGACAGCTTCAGGTGATTCCACGTCGAACTGTTATCGCCGGTCCACGTGACCGCATAGCGCTGGCCGCCGGCGAAACTGGCGCGCGTCATGACGTAAGCGCGCTCATCGGGCGCGAGCTGCCGCAGGCCTTCGTAGGTCGCGCGCGAATTCTCCATGCCGTAGATGTTGTGGATCTCGGCATGCGTCGCTGCGCGCGGTGCGAAGCCCGGCTCATCGATCCGGTGCACGGTGTCGAGCGGCATGGTCTTGCTCGGCGTGTCGAAGATCGCCGGCTCGTTCATGTCGTTCCAGAAGCCGGCGATTCCCGCGGCGACCTGCGACTTGAACAATTCGCCCCACCACGCACGCGTCAGCGCGCGCGTGAAATCCGGAAACACCGCCGGGCCCGGCCATACCGGGCCGACGTACAGTGAATCATTGGCCTGCTTCAGGAAATGATCGCCGGCGATGCCGCTGTCGAAAGGCGCATAACCGCTGCCCGGCAGGTCGGCGATGTGCAGGTCGGTGATCGCGACCAGCCGGAAATTCTCGCGCCGCAACGCGGCGCTGAGATCGGCAAGATCGGGAAAGGTCTGTTTGTTCGTCGTGAACGGACGGTAATGATCCTGGTAGTCGATATCGAGCCAGATCGCGTCGGCGGGGATGCGCTCCTTCCGGAAGCGCGCCGCGAGCTCGCGCACTTCGTTGTCGCTCATGTAGCTGAAGCGCGATTGCTGGAATCCGAGCGACCACAGCGGCGCGAGCGGCGCCTTGCCAGTGAGATCCGTGTAGCGCTCGACGACTCGCTTGAGCGCGGGCCCGTAGATCAGGTAGTAGTCGATCGGCCCGCCCGCGGCGCCGAACGCCAGCGCGCCGGGATCCCGCTTGCCGAAATCGAACGTGCTGCGCCAGGTGTTGTCGAGGAAGACTCCGTAACTTCCGCCCGCGCCACCCGTGGCGATGAAGAACGGCACACTCTTATAGATAGGGTCGGTCGACTCCTGGAATGCATAGGAATCAGTGTTCCAGTTCACGAACGCCTGCCCCCGCCGGTCGAGCGGACCGGTCTTGTCGCCGAGGCCAAAAAAATGCTGGTCCGGCGCGAGTTGCTTGCGCAGCGTAAAGGCGGCCCCCTGCGTGTCGATGGCATGCTCGGGCGCATCGGCCGAGATCACATGGCCCGCGCGATCGGTAACGGTCAGCCTGAGCGTCGCGCGCTCGACGCGCACCGACAGCGCGCTGGTATCGAATCCTTCCGCGCCGGCGCTGGACCACGCGTGCACATCGACGGAACCGTCGCGCAGCGCCGCAGGCACGACCCATGACGCATCCTCCGGAAACGTTCCTGTCGGCGCGATGCGTACGCGCAGGATGTCGTCGGCAATCGCGCTGATCTGCAAATGCATCAACCCGGATTGCACCTCGAGCGCACCCGCGCTGGCGGCGACGGTCGTGGCCAACGCAAGCAACGCTGTCCACAGGATCCGGCACGTGCGCGCGGCGACGAGATCATGCTTCCTGGTCATTGCTCGGCAAATGTAGCAGGTGCCCCGGCTCGTTTGACACTTCCGCCGCACCGATGCTACAAACGGTCGCAGCCATCATTGACGATGAATGCGGGGGGCGCAGTTGGCCGGACAGACCTTTGCACGCCGTGAAGTCATCCGCCTGCTCGGCATCGCCTCGGTGGCCGCAACGTTTCCGGGATTCCGCAGCTGGGCCTTTGCCGGCGACGCAGCCGGCGCGCCGGCGGCCAGCGATGCTTACCGGCCGCTGTTCTTCACCGCTGCTGACTACCGGCTCGTCGAGCATCTCGCCGAGATGATCATTCCCGCGGATGACACGCCCGGTGCGAAACAGGCCGGCGTGGCCGAGTTCATCGACTTCATGGTCGCGAATCGTGTGCCGATCAGCGGTGCCGGCCACAGCGAACCGCCGCGCGACTCCGCGATGAAAATGGGTTCAGAGTTGCAGGCGCAGTGGCTCGAGGGTCTGGGGTGGCTGAATTCGCGCTGCCAGTACGACCATGGCCACGCGTTCTTGGATTGCACTCCCGAGCAGCAACTCGCGCTGCTCGGTGCGCTCGCCTACAAGGACAAGTTCACCAGTGACACCGAAGAGGGCCGCGATTTCTTTCGGCTGGTGCGCGATTACACCGTGACCGGCTACTACACCTCACGCGTTGGACTCGAAGCGCTGGATTTTCCGGGCTTGCGCAGTTCCTGGCCGAAGGTGCCGGGTTGCCCGCACCCGGATGATCCCGAACACCTGCACCTGAAGCCAGTGGCGAGCGCGTCGGCATGAGCACACCGACATCACGCGGGCCCACCATTCCAGATTCCCGTGTCTTTGACGTTATCGTAGTAGGCACCGGCGCGGGCGGCGGCACCGCGATGAAGATGCTGTGCGAAGGCGGCCTGAAGGTGCTCGCGCTGAATTCCGGGCCGCGCACGCAGCCAGCCACCGACTATCGCATGCACCGACAGGTCTACGACCTGAAGTACCGCGGCTACGGCGACCCGATGGCGCTTAGCGGTCGCGCGCATCAGGAACGCTACTCGGTCGAGGAAAGCGAATACAACGAAGGCCCGCACCTGTGGGAGCACGATATCGCCTACACCAACGGCGCCGGCACCGACTGGTACTGGAAGCGCTGCAAGGGCACCGGCGGCAAGGCGAATTTCTGGGGACGCTCTTCCTGCCGCTACGGCGACATCGACTTCAAGGCCGCGAGCCGCGACGGCGCGGGCTTCGACTGGCCGGTGGATTACGCCGAGATCGCGCCATGGTTCAGCAAAGCCGAGCAATACATGGGCGTCGCCAGCTCGGTGCAGAACCGCCCGAGCAATCCGGACGGCGAATACCTGCCGCCGATGACCTGGCGCTGCTACGACTACATCATCCAGAAAGCGGCGGAAAAAATCGGCGTGCCCTACCTGCCTGATCGCTGTGCGCAGCTCACGGTGGGGCACAACGGGCATCCGGCCTGTCATTACTGCGGCAACTGCAGCCAGGGGTGCGACGCCGGTTCGTTCTTCTCGCCAACCTGGTACACGATCCCGGACGCGGAAGCCTCTCAGAATCTTTCGCTCGTTACCGACGCGCTGGTGCGCTCCGTGCTCGTCGATGAGAACGGCCACGCGAAGGGCGTCGCCTACGTCGATCGCGCGACGCACCGCGAAGTCGAGGTGTACGCGAAGGTCGTCGTGCTCGCCGCGTCCTGCGTCGAGACGGCGCACATCATGCTCAATTCGCGTTCGCGCCACTGGCCGACCGGCATCGCGAACTCGAGCGGACAGCTCGGCAGGAATCTCACCGATCACCTGTACGGCAGCCCCGGCTACGGCTACCTGCCCCAGCTCCTCGGGCAGCCGAGCCGGCCGGACAACATTGCGAACTCGACCGTCGCCTGGATGCCGCGCTGGCAGAACCTCGACAATCCGCGCGCCGAGAAATTCCTGCGCGGCTATTCGATCTACATGGGCGGCGGGTGCGATGAGTTCCCCTGGCACTACGGCCACGTCGAGGGAT
This sequence comes from Steroidobacteraceae bacterium, assembly GCA_050738715.1. Lineage (GTDB taxonomy): Bacteria > Pseudomonadota > Gammaproteobacteria > Steroidobacterales > Steroidobacteraceae > FEN-1191. The sequence continues at coordinate 8,647 of JBOHZW010000305.1, forward strand.
TCGGTTCGGACTTCAAGCGCGGCATCAAGCACTACTACCCGGCCACCATCGGCGCGCTGGTGCAGATCCCGACGCTGCCGAGCCCGCACAACTACATCGACATCGATCCTGAGAAGAAGGACATCTACGGCATCCCGCAGCTGCGCTTCCATTTCCGCTGGGGCCCGAACGAACTGATGATGTGGGATCACTCCAAGC
>JBOHZW010000306.1:0-3743 GCA_050738715.1 Steroidobacteraceae bacterium
CGCCGATGTTGATCGTGCCGTGGTTGTGCAAGCCGATGATGTCGCCGGCGTAGGCCTCTTCGGCCTGCGCGCGATCAGCCGCCATGAACGTCAGCGCATCGGCGATCCGCACTTCCTTGCGCAAGCGCGTGTGGAAAATGCGCATCCCGCGCTGGTAGCGGCCCGAGCACAGGCGCAGGAACGCGATGCGGTCGCGATGCCCCGGATCCATGTTCGCCTGGATCTTGAACACGAAGCCGCTGAGCGTGCTCTCCAGCGGATCGACGCTGCGTTGCCTGCTCGCGCGCGCCAGTGGCGCGGGCGCGTGCTCGACGAAGGCGCGCAGCAGTTCCTCGACGCCGAAATTGCTGATCGCGGAACCGAAGAACACCGGCGTCTGCAGGCCAGCGCGGTACGCCGCCTGGTCGAAGCTTGCGGTTGCGCCGCGCACCAGCTCGACCTCGGCGAGGTAATTCCCGTAGCCTTCCCCAAGCAATTCGCGCGCCTCGTCCGAGTCGATCCCTTCGATGATGCGATTGCCGCCGACACGTCCGCGTTCGCCTGCTTGGTACGCGTAAACGCGGTCTTCGAGCAGATGATAGATGCCGATGAGCTCGCGGCCCATGCCGATCGGCCAGGTCACCGGTGTCGGATGGATCTTCAGCACCGCCTCGATTTCATCGAGCAGCTCGATCGGCGCGCGCCCGTCCCGGTCCAGCTTGTTGACGAAGGTCATGATCGGCGTGTCACGCAGCCGGCACACTTCCATCAGCCGGATCGTGCGCTGCTCCACGCCTTTCGCGCAGTCGATCACCATCAACGCCGAATCGACCGCGGTCAGCGTGCGGTAGGTGTCTTCGGAGAAATCCTCGTGCCCGGGCGTGTCGAGCAGGTTGACGATGCAATCGCGATACGGAAATTGCATCACCGAGCTCGTGATTGAAATGCCACGCTGCTGCTCGAGGCGCATCCAGTCGGAAGTAGCATGACGAGCAGCCTTCCTGCCCTTCACTGTGCCCGCCATCTGGATCGCGCCGCCGAACAGCAACAGCTTTTCAGTCAGCGTCGTCTTGCCGGCGTCCGGGTGCGAGATGATGGCAAACGTGCGGCGCCGCAGGATTTCCTGGTTGAGTTCGCTCATCGCCAGGACCTCAGGCCGCGTCGACGGCTCGGCGCATGACGAGCGCGTCTTCGCGCCCCGACTCCGCCTGGTAGTAGCCGCGCCGCACGCCGATCTGGCGGAAGCCGAGCGCTTCGTACAGCCGCACCGCGGCCGTGTTGGCCGGCCGCACTTCGAGGAATACCACCGCCGCACCGGCGCCGGCGGCGAGGCCGAGCAGATGCGCCATCAGCGTACGGCCGAACCCGCGGTTGCGGAATTCCTCGCGCACGCACACATTCAGCAGGTGCGCTTCACCGGCGCCGCAGGCGATGATGCCGTACCCGACCGTCACGTCATCGAACTCGAGCAGCGCGCATCGATAGCCGACGCGGATGCAGTCGCTGAAGATTCCCGCCGTCCACGGGAACGGATACACGCGCTGCTCGATCTCGACCACCGCGGCGACATCGGACTCCTGCATCGGGCGCAGCCGCGTTTGCGGAAGATCCATTGCATCGCGCTCGACCGCCATCGCAACTCAGCCGTTTGCGCCGGCGGCGGTCCCGCGCTGCTTTGCCAGTTCGCGTTGCACGAAGCGCAGGTCCGTCCACGCCTTGCGCTTCTCGCTCGGGCTGCGCAACAGGTAGGCGGGATGGTAGGTAACAATCAAGGGCGTGCCGCGCGTGCCGAACCGGTGCAACGCGCCGCGCAGCTTGCCGATCGGCGTGTCGGTCGCCAGCAGGCTTTGCGCCGCGATGCGGCCCACCGCCAGCATCAGTCGCGGCGATATCAGATCGATCTGACGCTGCAAATACGGCAGGCAGCTGCGAACTTCATCCGGCGCCGGATCGCGGTTGCCAGGTGGCCGGCACTTGAGCACGTTGGCGATGTAGACGGTTTCGCGCGGCGCGCGCATCGCACGCAGCATCGAGTTGAGCAACTGGCCGGCGCGTCCGACAAAGGGCTCGCCCTGCCGATCTTCTTCGGCGCCCGGCGCCTCGCCGACTACGAGCAGCTCCGCATGGCGGTTGCCGACGCCGAACACCGTTTGCGTACGCCCAGCGTAGAGGCCGCACAGCGTGCAGGTGCTGACTTCGGCCGCGAGCGGGTCCCAGCGCGTGTCCGGGTCCGCTGCGGCGATCGGCTTGGTGTTCGCGCGCGTCGCGCCCTGGCGCCGCACATAACGATCGATTCCCAGCGCGTCGAGATACTGCGCGCGCTGGTTTGGATCCGCGCTCATCGCGCTCTTAGGCGGTGGCACTGGGCCGCTCGCCGCGTTGCCTGCGCCGCAGCCGCCGCCAGATCCAGACCAGCGGGGGAATGAGTCCGTAGCTGCCAAAACACAGCAACAACGCGCGCGATGGGTCCCCTGCAATGACGAGGAATGGAATCACGACCGCCGCGACCAGTGACACGAAGCGCACGGGCTTGGTCAGGTCGATATTCTTGAAACTCGGATAACTGAATGGGCTCACCATCAGTGCACCCGCCAACGCGGTTACCGTGAAAGCGACGATGAGTCCCGTCAGGCCGGGCTCGCGCCATTCGTTGAACGACCAGATGAATCCGGATACGAGCGCCGCCGCGGACGGACTCGGGAGCCCCTCGAAGTAACGCTTGTCGGTATTGCCGATGCGCGTGTTGAAGCGCGCCAGGCGCAGCCCTGCCGCCACGCAATAGAAAAACGCGGCCAGCCAGCCGAGCCGGCCCCACGCGCCGCCATACTCGGTGATGCGCGCGACGCCCCACTGGTAGGAGACAATGGCCGGCGCGACGCCGAATGCCACCATGTCGGCGAGGCTGTCGTACTCTTTGCCGAAGGCGCTCTCGGCGTGCATCAATCGCGCCACGCGACCGTCAAGACCGTCGAACAGCATCGCGATGAACACGCCCATGCCGGCGCGTTCGAAATTGCCGTCGATCGCCGCCACGATGGCGTAGAAACCGGAGAACAGGCAGCCCGTCGTCAGCAGGTTTGGCGCCAGGTAATACGCGCGTCGCCGCGGAGGTTCCGGCGGCAGCAGCGACTGGTCGGGACTTTCGGATGCCATCTGCGCGGCATGATAGGTGCACGAACTGGCCGCGTCCAACCCTCGAGTTGGAAGCCATCTGCTAGGATGTTCATACATTACAAGGATATTTCCGGCGGCTTAAGGCTCCATGCGACTGTCCCAGTACCCGATCAACACCACGAAGGAAACGCCCGCCGAGGCCGAACTGGTCAGTCACCAGTTGATGCTGCGCGCCGGGCTCATCCGGCGTGTTGCCGCGGGCATCTACAGCTGGCTGCCGATGGGCCTGCGCGTGCTGCGCAAGGTCGAGAACATCATTCGCGAGGAGATGAATCGCGCCGGTGCGCTGGAGATCCTGATGCCGGCAGTGCAGCCCGCCGAGTTGTGGCAGGAATCGGGGCGATGGAACGAATACGGCCCGGAACTACTGCGGCTCAAGGATCGCCACGATCGCGATTTCGTCGTCGGGCCGACTCACGAAGAAATCGTCACGGACATCGCGCGGCGCGAGCTGCGCAGCTACCGCCAGCTGCCGGTGAATTTCTACCAGATCCAGACCAAGTTCCGCGACGAGCGGCGGCCGCGCTTTGGCCTGATGCGCGGGCGCGAGTTCGTCATGAAGGATGCCTACAGTTTCGACCGTGACCTCG
>JBOHZW010000307.1:0-1661 GCA_050738715.1 Steroidobacteraceae bacterium
ATCCCATCGAAATTCCAAACCCGCCGTGCGCGAAGGCAATCCGACCATTTGCCAACGGGGCAGATAGCGTGTCCTTGCCGCTCGACGGGAAGCTACTCAATGGCAATTTCCGCATTTCAGTAACTCCCCTGCGCGGCGAAATTCTCGAAGCGCGTGAATTCGCCGAGGAACGTCAGCCGCACCGTGCCGATGGGACCGTTGCGCTGCTTGCCGATGATGATCTCGGCGACGCCCTTGTCCTGCGTGTCGGGGTTGTAGACCTCGTCACGATAGATGAACAGGATCACGTCCGCATCATGCTCGATCGCGCCCGAATTGTGACTGACGATGCCATCGGCCAGCCAACTCGCCGGACCCGGTACCGTCAGGTCGAACACCTCGGCTTCGCCCTCCGGCGTTACCGCGAGCACGCGATCCCAGTAGAGATCCGATTCCGACCAACGGCGCAGCGTCGCATCATCGAGCAGCTTCGCATAGCTTGCAATCGTTTCGCGGCTCGGCGCGAACGCGAAATGACTGGCGCCGCCGTAGGCCGTCCCGCGCATCGCCGCCATTGCGCGCTGCGATACCGCGCGCCTCGCCATCGCCGCGCGAACGTCACTGAAGGCCGCGAGCGGCAGCGTGTCGACGTTGGGATTGGGCGCAATCGCCTGCAAATGCTCACGCAACATCGCTGCCGGCACGACGCGCGGGCCCACTGCTCCGATGTGCTCCAGGAATCGGCGCTGGTCTCCGCTACCCGAAACGTCCACCGAGTAGACGGGGCGATGCGACGCCTGCTGCGTCGACCGGATGCGCGCGATGATGCCGAATCGCAGCAATAGCGCTGCGACATCATCAGCGAGCCCGCGGCTGCAGGTCGCGAGGTAGACGCGTGGCGAGCCGCGCGTACCGGGCTTGCGCAGGGTGATCGAACCGTCGGTCGCCCATAGGTGCCGCAGGAACGTCGCGATATCGGCGTTGCGCAGCGCGAACAAGCCGGCAGGAACCCGCTTGTCGTGCGAACGCTGCCCGTGGATTTCGAGATGCTTCAACCAGGCGCTGACACCCGCGGCATGCCAGCGATTGCCATTGCCCGCAATCACCAGCTGATGCCAGTTGCCGCGGCCGGCATGCCGCGTGACCGTGCTTCCCAATGCGAGTGCCGCCTTGCGGACGATCTCGCTGTTCTCCTCGGAAGCCGTCGTATAGCGCAGCGGTTGGCCACGCGGATAGCTGCCATCGCCGATCAGATGCCCCAGCAATGCAAGTTCGTGTTCCGGCCACGAAGGCGCAGCAGCAGGCTCCGGTATGTACCGCGCCAACGCCACGCGTTCGCCGATGCCGATGTCGCCCAGCGCCTTCCATCCGGTTGCCGTCAATACGCGATGGCTGGCGGTCGCGCGCAGCATGCGTCCGCTCGCAAGGGCGAGTCGATGCACCGGCCTGACCCCCTTCGACCACACGCAATCGCTGCGTGCGCGAACGAGCCGCTGCTGGTCGTCGATCGCCCACACGGCCGGCTCGCTCCCGACGAGCTCGGCGATCGGCACGCGCCGGCCATCCTCGCGGACGACCAGCGTCTCGCCGGTCACGCATTCGCGTAGATCCGACATCACCGGCCGCTTATTGGGACGCTGCTCGAGGCCGCGATTCAACTGCGACAGCGCGATCACCGGCAC
>JBOHZW010000308.1:0-5231 GCA_050738715.1 Steroidobacteraceae bacterium
GTGCTCGAGGGCGACAATGCGATTGCGCGCAACCGCGACATCATGGGCGCCACCGACCCGAAGAAAGCCGCGCCGGGCACGATCCGCGCCGACCTGGCGCAGAGCATCGAGGCGAACGTCGTGCACGGTTCGGATGCGCCGGAAACCGCCGCGCGCGAAATCGGCTTTTTCTTCAGCGGCACGGAAATCTGCCTGCGCGGCTGAGCGCCGCGCCTTCCAGGAACCCTAAAAGGCTGTGGACACGCGCGTCAACCTGCTGGGCCTCCCGCCCCCGGAACTGGAAGCCTGGGTGCAGGCCGCAGGCTCGCGCCCGTTTCGCGCACGCCAGCTGCAGCATTGGCTGTACAAGCGCGGCGTCGCGGATTTCGAGTCGATGACCGATCTGGCCAGGGATTTTCGCGCGCAGCTGGCTGCACAGGCCGAAGTGAAACTGCCGGAGATCGTGCTCGCGCGCCAGTCCGAGGATGGCACGCGCAAGTGGCTGCTGCGCGCCGATGCCTCGCAAGCCTTCGAGATGGTGTTCATCCCCGAGACCGACCGAGGGACGCTGTGCATTTCCTCGCAGGTGGGCTGCGTGCTCGATTGCAGCTTCTGTTCGACCGCGCAGCAGGGCTTCAATCGAAACCTGACGACGGCCGAGATCGTCGGCCAGGTGTGGCTCGCGCAGCGTGAGCTCGGATTCGAGCCCAATGGCGAGCGGCTCGTGACCAACGTCGTATTCATGGGCATGGGCGAGCCGCTGGCGAATTTCCGCAACGTCGTGCCGGCCACGCAGATCCTGCTGCACGATGCCTGCTTCGATCTGTCGCGGCGGCGCGTGACGCTGTCGACTTCGGGTCTGGTGCCGCAGATCTACAAGCTCGCCGAGGTGAGCAACGTCGCGCTGGCGGTCTCGCTCCATGCCGCTGACGATGCCTTGCGCGACACGCTGGTGCCGATCAACCGCGTGCATCCGATCGCGGAGCTGCTGGCGGCCTGTTGGCACTACCTCGATGAACAGAACGGCCGTAGCGTCACGTTCGAATACGTGATGCTGGACGGCGTCAACGATTCGCCGGCGCAGGCGCGTGCGCTGGCGCAACTGCTGGTCGACCGGCCGGCTAAGGTCAACATGATTCCATTCAATCCGTTTCCCGGCACGCACTATCGCCGCTCGAGCGACGCGGCGATCTGGCGCTTTCGTGACGAGCTGCTCAAGCGCGGTGTCATGGCCACCGTGCGCCGCACGCGCGGCGAAGACATCGATGCGGCCTGCGGCCAGCTCGTGGGCCGCGTGCAGGATCGCACAACGGCGCGCCTGGGCGCGCGGGTGCGTGCGTGAACGCCGTCCGCGCATGTCTGGCCTGCACCGTGGCCCTTGCACTCTTCGGATGCGCGAGCACGGGCGGGAGCAACGGTCCCGAGGATTCGCCCGCAGCCGCCGCGGCCAACATGCAGCTCGGCTCCGCGTACCTGCAGCAGGGCAACCTGCCGGTCGCGAAGGACAAACTCGAGCGTGCGGTTCGGCAGGCGCCCCGCGATCCAGCAGTGCATGGCTTGCTCGCGATGCTTTACCAGCGGCTCGGAGACGACAAGCGCGCGGAGAGCGAACATCGTGCGGCGCTTTCATTGGCGCCGCATGATCCCGAGCAGCTCAATAACTACGCGGTGTTCCTGTGCGGGTCCGGCCGCGTCGATGAGGGTGTGAAACGCTTCCAGGACGCGGCGCGCAACCGTCTCTACAGCACGCCATGGGCGGCGTATACGAACGCGGGCGTTTGCCTGCGCGGTGCGAAGCGCGATGCCGAGGCGGAGCCATTGTTCCAGCAGGCGCTGCAGGTGCGGCCGGACTACACCGAAGCGGCGGTGCAACTGGCGGAGCTGCGCCTCAATCACGAGCGCGCCGCCGAAGCCTTGAGTGGAGTGCAGGGTTTCCTGAAGCGCAATCCGCCGGCGCCGGAACTACTGTTGCTCGGCTGGCGCGCGGCCCGCGCGAAGAACGATGGCGTCAGCGCGGCACAGATGGCGTGGCGGCTGCAGACCGATTTTCCGGACAGCGACCAGGCGCATTCGATCGCGGCGCTGAACGGCAAGAAGCCATAGGCGATGTTGGAACCGCCGGCAAGCGGGGCCGACACGGCGGGCACGCGCCTGGCGCGTGCACGCGTGCGCGCGGCGCTGACGGTCGAGCAGGTTGCCGAAAAGCTCCGCCTCGATCGCAGCACTGTCGCTGCGCTCGAAGCCGACGATCACAGTTCGATCGGCGCCGCGGTATTCGTACGTGGATTCCTGCGCCGCTATGCTTCGCTGGTCGGAGAATCGCCGACGGAAATCGAAGCGCTGTATGCGCAGCGCCCCGATGCCGTGCTGCGCCCGGATCTGTCGCGCACAGGAATGCACCGCATCGAGCCGGACGCACATGATCGCAAGCTCGGGCTTGTGCCCGCAGTCATCGCGGCCTTGGTGCTGGGCATTATCGGGGCGATCTGGTGGGCGGTACGCACGAAGCCCCGGTCCTATACGGTGGTCACCGAAGAGCATACGCAGATCGCCGCACCTGCGGCTTCCGCTCCCGCTCCAGCCGCCGTGAGCCCTGCGCCGGACACAGCGCCCGCAGCGACTGCAGCGACTGCAGCGCCCGCAGCGACGCCCTTGCCGGCGACGAGCACATCCGCCAGCGCTGCCGTTTCGGCCGCGAGCCTGAAGCCGCTGGAGCTTTCCCTCAGTGGTGAATCGTGGGTCGAGATCTACGATGCGCGCGGCATGCGCTTGTTCTTCGGTTTCGCCCATTCCGGCACGACACAGACGCTGAATGGCGCACCGCCTTTCCGCTTCGTGCTGGGCAACGTGCCCGCTGTCGCGTTGAGTCTCGGCGGCGCGGGCGTCAGCCTGCCCGAGGCGGCGCCCGGTGCGCGCGTGCATTTCACGCTCGATGCGTCGGGCGTCGTGGCAGGCGTGCGGTGAGCCCCTCACTCCAAGCCGTGCGCGGCATGAACGACGTGCTGCCCGCGCAAATGGCGGCGTGGCGGCACCTTGAGCGCGTGCTCGGCGAACTGCTGCGCGACTACGGTTACGAGGAAATGCGCGTCCCGGTCGTCGAGCACACCGAGTTGTTCAAGCGCTCGATCGGCGAGTACACGGACATCGTCGAGAAGGAGATGTACACCTTCGAGGATTCCGGCGGCGACAGCTTGACGCTGCGCCCCGAGGCGACCGCCGGCATCGCGCGCGCGCTGATTTCGAACGGAATGCTGCGCGGCGCGCGGCTGAAACTGTGGACCGCGGGCCCGATGTTCAGGCATGAGCGTCCACAGGCAGGACGCTTCCGCCAGTTCCACCAGTACAGCGTCGAGGCCGTTGGATTTCCCGGCCCCGATGTCGACGCCGAGCTGATCGCGCTCGGCGCGCGGCTGTGGCAGCGCCTCGGACTCTCACGCGTGCGCCTGGTGCTCAACTCGCTCGGCACGAGCGCGGCACGCGCGGAGTACCGCAATGCGCTGCAGGCCTATTTCCAGGCGCACGAGCCGGAACTCGATGGCGATGCGCGCCGGCGGCTTGCGGGCAATCCACTGCGCATTCTGGATAGCAAGAATCCGGCGATGCGCGCGCTCATCGACGCTGCGCCGGTGCTCACCCAATACCTCGACGAGGAATCGCGCCAGCATTTCGACGCGCTGCGCGCGATGCTCGACGGGCTGGGGCTTCCCTATACGATCAACCCGCGGCTGGTGCGCGGACTCGACTACTATTCGCGCACGGTGTTCGAGTGGATCACCGACGCGCTGGGCGCGCAGGACGCCGTCTGCTCCGGCGGGCGCTATGATGGCCTGATCGGCCAGCTCGGCGGCGAGGCGACGCCAGCGGTCGGCTTCGCGCTGGGCATCGAACGAGTCGTCGAGCTGATCCGGCAGGCTGGATCAGCCACCGAGGCGCGGCCGCCAGCCGTATACGTCATCGCGAGCGGAACTGCCGCAGAGGCGCGCGCACTGGCGGTGGCCGAACGGCTGCGCGAGGCGCTGCCCGGGCAGGGCGTGCACATGAACCTTGGCGCGGGCGCCTTCAAGGCGCAGTTTCGCCGCGCCGACCGGAGCGGCGCCTGCCTGGCGCTGATATTGGGCGATGCGGAACTGGAGCGGGGCGTCGCGGCCTTGAAACCATTGCGCCGCGAGGCTGGTCAGAGCGAGTGCCCGCTGGCCGATTTGCCGGCGCGGGTCGGCAGGATGCTTGAGGAGGAATCGTGGACGAGTACATGAACGAGCAGGAGCAGTGGGAGTTCGTGCGCAACTGGGTGCGCCAGAACGCCCTGTGGGTGATCGCGGGCGTGGCGCTCGCGGCGGGCGGACTGTGGGGCTGGCAGGCCTTCCAGGCACACAAGGAAGCCGCGCTGCTCGCCGCCGGCGACCAGTACCAAAAACTCATCGAGGCATACGCCAAGAATGACCGCTCCGCCGTGCTCGCGCTTGCCGACAAGATTTCGCTGGACCATCCGCAAACCGGCTACGCGGAACAGGGTCAGCTGGTGGCGGCGCGCATGCAGGTCGAGAACAACGAGCTGTCGGCAGCGCAGGCACGCCTCTCAAAGGTGCGCGATTCCACTTCCGACCATGAATTGGCGCTGATCGTGCGCATGCGCATCGCGCGCCTGCAGATCGAGCAGCACCAGGCCGACGCCGCGCTGGCGACGCTCGCGGCGGTTGAACCGGGCGCCTTCGCTGCGCGCTTCGCCGAAGTGCGCGGCGATGCGCTGCTGGCCAAAGGCGATCGCGCCGGTGCGCTGAAAGCCTATCGCGAAGCGCAGGGCAATACCGCAGCTGCGACCAATGCGGAGGCACCAGGCAATGCGCCCACGCCGGCGAACGGCCCCGGCGGCGATGACCTGTTGGCGCTGAAGATCAACGAGCTGACGCACTCCTAGGAACTCCATGATGCGACGAATCGTGAAATGGTCGGCAATCGCCGCCGCGCTGGTGCTGCTTGCGGGCTGCTCGCACACCGGCGGCAAGAACAAGAAAACGGACAAGCCGATGGCGCTGGTGAAGATCACCGCGCAGTTCCAGCCGGTGCGTGCCTGGAGCGCGACACTGGCCAAGGCCGAGCCGAAGTTGCGGCTCGGACTGGCACCGGCCATCGATGACAACCGCGTCTACGGCGCCGGCGCCCATGGCGAAGTGCTGGCGCTCGACCTGGCCACCGGCCGCCGCCTGTGGCAGAAGCAGCTCAAGCTGGCACTCTCGGGCGGCCCGGGCGCCGGC
>JBOHZW010000309.1:0-8019 GCA_050738715.1 Steroidobacteraceae bacterium
GCACCATCTCGTGCGCTTTCTTCAGGCTGACTGCTTCGTAGAAATTGTAGCCATAGGTCAGCAGCGCGGCGCTGCCGCTTTCGCGGGCGCCGACGCTGTTCGCGCCGAGGACCACCGAAACGAGGCGCATGCCGGAGCGCAGCGCCGAGCTGATGAGGCAGTAGCCGGCGCTGTCGGTGTGGCCGGTCTTGAGGCCATCGACGCTCGGGTCGCGCTCGAGCAAGCCATTGCGGTTTTCCTGCCGGATCTTGTTCCAGGTGAACTCGCGCATCGAGTAGATGGGGTAGTACTGTGGGAAATCCCGGATGATTGCGCGCGACAGCGTCGCGAGGTCGCGCGCGGTGCTGTAGTGCGTCGGTGAGGGCAGCCCGCTCGCGTCTTCGAAATGCGTCCCGTTCATGCCGAGGCGCTGCGCGTAGGCATTCATCATCTGCACAAACGCCGGTTCGCTCCCACCGACGCGTTCGGCCAGCGCGATCGTGGCATCGTTGCCGGACTGCACGATCATGCCCTTGACCAGCACGTCGACCGGAACACGCGTGCCCACCTGCACGAAGGTGCGCGACCCTTCCGCGCGCCACGCATGCTCGCTGATCGGCACGTCTTCGTTCATCTTCAGGCGCCCATCGCGTAGCGCGGCGAACACCACGTACGCGGACATCAGCTTGGTCAGGCTGGCCGGCTCGACGCGTTGGTCGGCGTTGCTTTCGGCGAGTGACTGCCCGGACACGAAATCGACCAGCACCCAGTTGCGCGCCTCGATGACCGGCGGCGCAGCCAGCGGCGGCGCCGAAGATGCCGCCGATTGTGGCCCTGCCGGCTGCGCTGCGGTCGATTGCGGCGCAGCCGCCTGCGGCGACACCGGTTGATGTGTGACGGCGTGCGGCTTCACCCGGTGCGGCGACTTGGATCGCGATGTGGCGCCGGCATATCCGGTCGCGAGCACTGCCAGCATCAAGAACAATACTTTGCAAGAACTCGACTTCATCATCAGCTCTCCATGAATGCGTGGGATGAGCGCGTGCGCCGCACGGCGCGCGCAGTGTAGCCGCGAGTCTCAGTCATTGGCGAGCCGCGCCTCGGGAAATCCGAGTGCCGTGAGCCGGGCGGCCAGTGCGTCGAATTCCTCGACCGTCGCGATCGGGCCGATGCGCACGCGGCGCAGCGCGCGGCCATCGCCGCTGCTCGCCAATGAAAACACATGCGCAATGCCGCTGGATTGCAATCGCTCCAGCACGTGCTGCGCGTTTGCGGGGTCGGCGTACGCGCCGACCTGGATGTACAGCGCGACCGCACTGGCCGCGCTCGATGCGCCGGGCGCGACACCGGATGCCGGCGCGGCGGGCGCCGCGGCGGATGGCGCGATCGGCACGGATGGCGCAACGGGCGTCAACGGCACGGTCGGCGCGGTGGGCGACATGATCGTCGCCGCCGCTGCCTGCGCAGGCGGCGTCTCCGCGCGGGCGTCGCTCGCCGTGATGGTGCGCAACTCGACGAATGCCGTGCCGGTGCGCACGATGTCCAGGCGGCTGGCCGCGCTGTAGGACAGGTCGATGATGCGGTTGGCGACGAACGGTCCGCGATCGTTGATGCGCACGATGATACTGCGGCCATTTCCGAGGTTGGTCACGCGCGCGTAGCACGGGATCGGCAGCGTGCGGTGCGCGGCTGTCATGCCGTACATGTCGTAGACCTCGCCGCTCGAGGTGCTGTGCCCGTGAAAGTTGGGCCCGTACCACGATGCCACACCGCGCTCGACGAAATCGTCGGCGCTCGGCAGGATCGTGTAGCGGCGGCCATTGACGTCATAGAACAGCGGATTGCCGTGGGCACTGCGTGGTTCGGCGCGCGGCACCGCATCGGGCACGTCCGCCTGCGGCGCTGGCACCGGCGTCGATCTCGGCGCCGGGCGGCGTGGCGCGCTGCCACAAGCGGCCAGCAGCGACACCATGGACGCTGCCGTGACGAGGGCCAATCGAGTGTAGTGCCGCGGCAGGCGCATCAGGGCGCGTCGGGCGCGAGCACGCGCGCGCTGATCGCCTGCGCCAGGTCGTTGACCGCCATCGCATACAGCGGGCTGCGGTTGTAGCGCGTGATGACGTAGAAGTTCTTGAAACCCACGCGGTAGCTCATGCCCGAGGCAATCGGCGCGGCGATCATCAGGCACTGCGTCGAATCGTCGAGCAGGCTCGACACCTGCATGCCGCGCGTTCGCAAAGCACCCAGCGTTTCATTCAGCGATGTGGTGGCCGGCAGCGTGGGTTCCGGCGCCGTGCCCAGGCTGGCCTCAGCCAGCACGGGCTGTTCGTAGTCCCAGCCGTGCTGCGCGAGGTAGTTGGCCACGCTGGCGAAGATGTCGGCCCAATCGGTCCACAGGTCGCGGTGGCCGGAGCCACTTTCGTCGACGGCGTAGGCCTGGAAACTCGATGGCATGAACTGCGCCGCGCCCATCGCGCCCGCGTAGGAGCCGACCACGGCCTGCGGATCGAGTTCTCCGCTCTTGACCAGCATCAGGAACTGCTCGAGCTCCTTCTGGAAATATTCTGAGCGCGCCGGATAGTCGAAGGCCAGCGTCGTCAATGCATCGAGCACGCGATATCGGCCCATGATGCGGCCAAAGTACGTTTCGACGCCGATGATGCCGAGCAGGTACTCCGGTTGCACGTGCCGCTCCATCGCGATCGCATCGAGCAGTTCACGATGTTCGCGCCACAATCGCGCGCCGGCATCGATGCGTTCATTGGTCAGGAAGCGCGCGCGGTATTCCCACCAGGCGAGTGTTTTTTCGGCGGGCCGATTCATCGCCTCGATGATCTTCGGCTGCGGTTCGGCCTTTGCCAGCACCGCGAACACGTCGGCGCGCGGCACGCCCTTCGCGTACAGGCGATCGACGAAGGTTCCGATGTCGGGCCTGTCAAGGTCAAAGCGCGTGTGGCCGGCGAGCACGCGTTCCGTGGGCGCCGTGTCGGCCGGTGGTGCATCGATCGCGTGCGCGCCCTGTGGCAACAGCCACAGCGCAATGATGAGCATGTAGAGCGGGTACTGGCCGCGTGGCATCACGAGTTGACGAGCTTCCGGTGGGAATACAGCCCCATCAGAATACCGAACCCAGCCAGCAGCGTCACGACCGACGTGCCGCCGTAGCTGATCAGCGGCAGCGGCACGCCGACCACCGGCAACAACCCCGTGACCATGCCCGCATTGATGAACACGTAGACGAAAAACGTCAGCGCCAGGCTCAGGCCCAGCAGGCGCGCAAACGTGCCGCTCGCCTGCGTCGCCAGGAACACCGCACGCGAGATGATAAACAGGTACAGCAGCATCAGCACGATGAGTCCAAGCAGCCCGAACTCCTCGCCGATCACGGCGAAGATAAAATCGGTGGAACGCTCCGGCAGGAAATCGAGCTGCGCCTGGCTGCCGTTCATCCAGCCCTTGCCGAACAGTCCGCCGGATCCGATCGCAATCTGCGACTGGATGATGTGATAGCCCGAACCCAGCGGATCGGATTGTGGATCGAGGAAGATGCGGATGCGCTGGCGCTGGTAATTGTGCAGGAAGCGCCAGCCTACGAAGGCCGCGCCGGCGCCGACGCAGGCGAGCCCCGCGATGACCTGCCACTGGAGTCCCGCCATCAGCACGACGAGCGCGCCGGTCGCAAAGATCAGCACGGCCGTGCCGAGGTCGGGTTGCATCGCCACGAGCGCGGCGGGAAACACAATGATGGCCGCCAGAATCAGCAGGCTGCGCCAATCGGGCGGCAGTCGGCGATCGTGCATGAACGACGCAGCCAGCATCGGCACGGCGAGCTTCATGATCTCGGAGGGCTGGAAACGGATCAGGCCAAGGTCGAGCCAACGCTGCGCGCCCTTGCCGACATAGCCGATCGCATCGACGACGAGCAGCATCAGGATGCCCGCGAAATACAGCCAGGGCGCGAGGCTGCGCAGGAAATTTGGGCTGCTGTGCGCCAGCGCGATCATCGCGAAGGCGCCGATGCCGATGCGCATCAGCGTGCGCAAGATTGTCTCGAGGCTCTGGCCCGAGGCGCTGTACTGCACGACCAAGGCGTACACCGCGAGCAGACCCAAGCCAATCAGCAGAGGTCCATCCAACTTCAAGGCTGAAAGGAGGCGTGCGGTGGCCGAAAAAGTGCGGCGCGCGGCCGAATCGCGGTTGTCATCGAGGATCATTGCGCGTCACCTTCGGCCGGTGGGGAAGGCGAGGGTTCGTTGGTGGGCGTCGATTCCGAGGCCGGCGCGGCCGCCGGGGCGGCCGCCGGCGCAGGCGGTGGCGGCGTGGTGGTGGTAGTGGTCGCTGGTTTCAGTGCCGGCGCTGCCGTGGCCTTGGGTTTGGCCGCGGCCGCATCCGCAGCGCTGATCGTGATCGGGGCATTGGCGGGCACCGGACCGCCGAGCAGGTACGCGTCCAGGACGCGACGCGCGATCGGTGCCGCGGCACTCGCGCCGAATCCGCCGTTCTCGACCAGCACGCAGACCGCAATGCGCGGCGCATCAGCCGGCGCGAATGCGATGAACCACGCGTGGTCGCGCAAGCGCTCGGCCACCGTCTTCGCGTTGTATTTCGCGCCCTGCGCCACGGAGAACACCTGGGCGGTGCCGGTCTTGCCGGCGATGCTGTAGGCCGCGCCCTTGCCAACCGCAGCCGCGGTGCCATACGTGGTCGCGCCGACCATGCCGCGCAGCATCAGCGCCCAATCCTCATCGCTGATGCCGGTGGCGCCGCGTGAGCTGACGGGTGCATTGCGAACGATCGCGCCGTGGGCGTCGCGCACGCCCATGACGACGCGCGGCCGGAAGCTCTTGCCGCGCTCGCCCAGTTCCGCGGCCATGTGCGCGAGCTGCAACGGCGTGACGAGCAGAAATCCCTGGCCGATGCCGAAGTTGACGGTCTCGCCCGGGAACCAGATCTGGTCCTGCGGACGCTTGAATGCCTGTTTCTTCCACGCGGGCGTCGGCAGCAAGCCAGGTTTCTCGCCACTGATGTCGATGCCGGTCAGTGATCCGATGCCGAACTGCGCGGCCACCGCCGCGATTCGATCCACGCCGAGCTGCGCCGCGAGCCCGTAGTAATACACGTCGCAGGAACGCGCGAGTGCCTCGACGAGATTGACGGCGCCGTGCCGGCCGGTCCTGCCCTCGCGATACAGATGCGAGCTGCCCGGCAGGTGGAAAATGCCATTGCAGAATTCGCGCTTGTCCGGATCGATGACTTTGTAGGTGAGGCCCGCCAGCGTCATGATGGGCTTGAACGTCGAACCCGAAGGATAGGCCCCGCGCAGCGCGCGATTGAGCAGCGGCTTGTCTTCGTTGCTGGTCAGCAGCGAGTATTCGCTGCGCGTCAGTCCGCGGCTGAACAGGCTCGGATCAAACCCCGGGTGGCTGACCAGCGCGATCACATCGCCGTTGGACGGATCGAGCGCGACGACTGCACCGCGATGCTCGCCGAGTGCAGCTTCGGCGACCTGCTGAGTCGGCAAGTCCAGCGCCAGTACGAGGTCGCGCCCTGCAACCGGAGCCTGGGCGCGCAGGTCTGGCTGGTACGCGCCCTGGAACTTCACCGAGCGTCCCTGCGCATTGACGAGGATCTGCTGGTAACCGTTGAGCCCATGCAACTGCGTTTCGTAAGCGCTCTCGACGCCGAGCTTTCCGATCAACGTCGTGCCCGCGTAGCCGGGTTTGTCGATGCGATCGAGGTCGTCCTCGCTCACCGCCGCGACGTAGCCCAGCGCATGCACGCCAAGATCGCCGTAGGGATAGTGGCGCGTTTGCCGCGCGCGCAGTTCCACGCCTTCGAATTCGTAGCGATGCACCGCAAAGCGGCCGATCTCCTCCTCGGTCAGGCGCAGGCGAATCGGAATGCTGTCGAACACGCGGCGCGAGCGAATGATGCGTTTCAGCGGCTCGATGTCTTCCTTGTTGACGAGGCCCAGGGCCGTCAGTCGTTGCAGCGTGCCGGCGAGGTCAGGCGTCTGTTCCGGAATCAGCTCGAGCTGGAAGGCCGGTTCGTTGTCGACGAGCACGCGGCCGCGTCGATCGAGAATCAGGCCGCGACTGGCTGGAATCGGATCCTGCCGCACGCGGTTGCCTTGCGAGAGCTCGAGATAATAGTCGTGGCGCACGACCTGCAGGTAGGCGAGCTTGCTGAACAGCGCGACGCTCAGGATGCCGATGATCAGCAACGCCGCGAACGTACGGCTCGAGTAGATGCGCTGTTCGTTCCACTGGTCCTTGATACGCACCGATGCCAGGCCTCAGCGCGTCGAGTGAAAGCGGCCCAACACACCGACGATGAGCGGCCAGATCAGCGCACCGGTGCCGACGTGGACCCATCGCAAGGGGTTCGACTGCGAGTGCCCCGTCCACCCGTCGATGACCCACAACAACGATTCGTATGCGAGCAGCGCCAGGGCCACGTACAACGATTGCTCGAAAATCGGCTTGGCGCGCATCAACAGGTTCAGGCGCAACGCGAGGTAGGTCAGGAACGACAACACCAGCGCGTGCTCGCCGAGTACCGATCCCTGGAAAACATCGAGTGCGAGTCCGCCGAGGAATCCCAGTGCCATGCCGGCGACAAACGGCGCCATCGTCGACCAATAGAGCACCGCCAGCACGAGGAACGCGGGCCGCATCGCCGACAACACCACGGGCAGCGGCAAGATGTTCAGCACGAGTGCGATGAACGAGGTGAACAGGATGACGAGCAGATTCTCGCGGCTGCTCATGGGGTCTTGGGCTTCCCGGGTTCGGGCGCGGGAGCCGGCGCGGGCGCGGGCGCGGGCGCGGGTTCGGTCTCAGGCGGGAGTGCGGGCGCAGCCGGATTCGCCGGATTGAATTCGATCAGCATCACTTCGCGCGCGCGATCGATGCCGGCCTGCGGTGCGGCGCGCACCTGCGCCAGCAATTGGTTTGCCTCGCGGCGCACGCCGGTGATGTGGCCGACCGGATAGCCTGCGGGGAACACGCCGCCCAGGCCCGAGCTCACCAGCTCATCGCCGCTCTTCACGTCGGAATTTGCGGCCAGGTACGTGAGCAGCAATTCATCGGCGTTGCCAGACCCGACCGCGATCGTGCGCAACCCGGTGCGCGTAATCTGCACCGGCATCGCGTGTTCCGGATCGGTGATGAGGATCACCTCGGAACTCCACGGTCCCACATGCGCAACTTGTCCCAGCACCCCGGCGCCGTCGACGACCGGTTGGTTTGCGTGCACGCCGTCGCGTATTCCCTTGTTGATGATGAGCCGTTGGCGCAGTGTGCCGGACTCGACGCCGATCACTTCCGCGACCAGCCATTTTTTCACGAGCGGCGGCAGCGTCTGGCGCAATTCGCGCAGCTGCGCGTTTTCCTGCTCGAGCGAGCGCTGGCGCAGCAACGCGACTTGCAGCGTTTGCAGCTCGGTCTGCATCCGGATGTTGTCGGCCTGCAGGCTGCTGCGCGTGGCCAGGCTCCCAGTCAGCCAGCGCCACGCGGCGGCCGGAGAGTTGACGGCGACCTGCACCGGATACGCGGCCGCCTGCAATCCATATCGCAACCGCTGCGACCAGCCGGCGCGCTGGTCGAGGTACATCAACAGCAATGAGAGCAGGGCGTAGACGGTGAAACGCAGGCCCGGAGACGGACCGCGGCCGTAGATGGGCCGACCGACGCCGCTTGTGCCGAATGCAGGCACGCGATCCGCTTACTCCAGTCCGAAGTGACCGGGGCCGAGTTCGTCCATGAGTTCGAGGATGCGGCCACCGCCGCGCGCCACGCAGGTGAGCGGATCATCGGCGATGACGACGGGCAGGCCTGTTTCTTCCATCAGGAGCTTGTCGATATCGCGCAGCAGTGCGCCGCCGCCCGTCAGCACGATGCCGCGCTCAGCCACATCGGCTCCCAGCTCCGGCGGTGTCTGTTCCAGCGCCTGCTTGACCGCGCTGACAATGCCCTGCAGCGGTTCCTGCAGCGCTTCGAGGATTTCATTGCTGTTGAGCGTGAAGCTGCGCGGCACGCC
>JBOHZW010000310.1:0-19153 GCA_050738715.1 Steroidobacteraceae bacterium
GGATGGCGCGGCCGGAGCCGCCATGGACGGCTTTACGGCGTTCCCGGGACAAGATATGCGTTGCGCCGGAACACACACGACAACCCATTGCGCGCCGTCGCGCTGTGGTGTGCGCTTACTCGCCGGCGATGGTCATGCCCTCGACGACCAGCGACCCGCAACGGATCGCGCCCTGGATATCGACGTCGGTGCCGACGGCGACGATATTGCGCAGCATGTCGCGCAGGTTTCCTGCGATCGTGATCTCGTGCACCGGATAGGCGATCGCGCCGTTCTCCACCCAATAGCCACTGGCGCCACGCGAGTAGTCGCCGGTCACGCCGTTGACGCCCTGCCCCATCAGCTCCGTCACGTACAGGCCGTCACCCATGCGCGAGAGCAGGTCCGCGAAGTCGTGGCTCACGCCCGGCGCGCTCACCAGCAGGTTGTGCACGCCACCGGCATTTCCGGTGGACGCGAGCTTGAGCTTGCGGGCCGAGTAACTGCCGAGCACGTATCCGTCGAGCACCCCGTCCTGCACCAGGTCGCGATCCCGGGTCGCGACGCCTTCAGCATCGAAGTTGCCGCTGGCCAGGGCGCGCGGCAAATGCGGGCGCTCCTTGAGCTGCATGAACGGCGCGTAGACCTGCTGTCCGGCCGTATCGAGCAGGAACGAGGCGCGGCGGTACTGACTTGCGCCGCGGATCGCGTTGATGAATTGCCCGTGCAGGCCGCGCGCCATCTCGGGCGAGAACAACACCGGAGCGCGCCGGGTGCCTATTCTGCGAGCGCCAAGTCGCGCCAGCGCGCGCTCACCGGCGCGCTTTCCCACAGCCGCCGCGCCCATCAAATCGGTCGCGCTGCGCGCCACCGAGTACCAATGATCGCGCTGCATGTCGGATCCGGATTGCGCCAGTAGCGCGCAGCTCAGCGAGTGGCTGGTGCTCGGGAATCCCGCGAGAAATCCGTGCGTGTTGCCGAACACGCGCACGCCGCGGTGTGTGCTCAGCGATGCGCCCTCGGAATTGGACAGGCGTGCGTCGAGCGCGCGCCCCGCCGCTTCGCATTCGCGGGCAATCTCGATGGCCTGTTCGGGCTCGATGCCCCACGGATGATCGAGATCGAGGTCCGGAAATTCCCGCGCCATCATTTCCGGATCGGCAAGCCCGGCGCAGTCATCGCTCGCCGTATGCCGCGCGATCGCGCAGGCTTTGGTCACCGTCTGGCTGACCGCTTCCGGACGCAGGTCCGCGGTGCTGGCCGAAGCCTTGCGATGACCGAAGTAAACGGTCACCGCCATGCCGCGGTCGCGGTGATACTCGATGGTCTCGACTTCGCCCAGGCGCACCGTGACGCTGAGACCCTTCTGTACGCTTGCGTCGGCGTCGGCCGCCGAAGCGCCGGCGCTGCGCGCCTGGGCCAGCGCATAACCGACCACCTGCTGCAACTCCGGAATACGCGTCGCGTCGACTTCGGAAGACATGGCAGAATTGTAGCAGCGCGCGAATGCGCAGCCTGCCGGATCGAATGATGTCGCCGCCTGTCGAGCCTTTTGATGAAAGCGATGAGCTCGCGGACCGCCCGAGCCGCTCGGCGCGCAAACGCGCCGCGGAGCACATGCAGAAGCTCGGCGTGCGTCTCGTCAATTTGCGTGAATCGCAGCTCGACGGGCTCGACCTGCCGGAGGAGCTGCGCGTCGCGCTGCGCGAAGCCCGCCGTCTCCGCGGCCAATCGGCCCTGGCGCGCCAGCACCAATACATCGGCCGCCTGATGCGCTCGCTCGATGCCGCCCCGATCGAAGCCGCGCTGGAGATGGCCGCGGGTAACCACCGTGGTAAAATGCCCCGATGAAGCCATTGGTCGGCATCATCATGGGGTCGTCCTCCGACTGGGAGGGCATGCGCCCGGCCGCCGAAATGCTCGAGAAACTGGGCATTGCCCATGAGGTGCGCGTGGTTTCGGCGCACCGCACCCCCGACCTGCTGTTCGAGTACGCGAGCGCCGCAGCGGGCCGCGGCCTCGAAGTGTTGATCGCCGGCGCCGGCGGCGCGGCGCACCTGCCCGGCATGGCGGCCGCGAAGACGACGCTCCCGGTGCTCGGCGTTCCGATGCAGTCGCGCGCATTGAATGGCCTCGACTCACTGCTGTCGATCGTGCAGATGCCCGCGGGCATACCCGTCGCCACGTTCGCGATTGGCGCCGCCGGCGCGACCAATGCCGCGCTGTTCGCCGCGGCGATACTGGCCGGCCGGCATGCGGATATTGCCAAGGCGCTCTCGCAGCACCGGCAAAAGCAGACGGACGCCGTGCTCGCGCACCCGGATCCCCGGACTCCTCCCAAATGACCATTGGCATCGTGGGCGCCGGCCAGCTCGGCCGCATGCTCGCGCTCGCAGGTGTCCCACTCGGGCTCGACTTCCTGTTCCTCGATCGCAGCGCGGATGTTCCCGCGGGCGCGCTCGCCCCGCTCCTGGTCGGCGAGTTCACCGATCGCGCGCTGCTGCGCCGCCTGGCAAGGCGCTGCGAGGTGCTCAGTTTCGACTGGGAAAATATTTCGGTCGCCTCGCTCCGTGCCGCGACGCGCGGATTGCGCACGCGCATCAGCCCGCCACTGCGTGCGCTGAGCACCGGCCAGGATCGCCTTGCGGAAAAACGCCTGTTCGAGCGCTTGCGCATTCCGACCACGCGTTGCGCTGCCGTGTCGAGCCTCGCCACGCTGAAGCGCGCCTGCCAACGCATCGGCATGCCCGGCG
Source organism: Steroidobacteraceae bacterium (assembly GCA_050738715.1). Taxonomy (GTDB): domain Bacteria; phylum Pseudomonadota; class Gammaproteobacteria; order Steroidobacterales; family Steroidobacteraceae; genus FEN-1191. The sequence goes on from JBOHZW010000310.1 coordinate 2,733, forward strand.
TACTGAAAACACGCCGGCTCGGCTACGACGGCAAAGGGCAAGCCGTGATCCGCAAACCCGCCGACATCGCCGCGGCGTGGCAGGCACTCGGCGGAGCGCCGCTCCTGTACGAGGAGTTCATCGATTTCGATCTCGAAGTGTCGGCACTCGGCGTGCGCGCGCGCGATGGGCGCGAAGCGCACTATCCTTTGACGCGAAACTGGCACGATGGCGGAATACTGCGGCTGAGCATTGCGCCGTGGAAATCGGCGGCACTCTCCGCCCAGGCGCGCCGGCACCTGCGCGCGGTACTGCGCGAATTTCGCTACGTCGGGACCCTGGCGATCGAGTTCTTCGTGCGCGACGGCAGGCTCATCGCCAACGAACTCGCGCCGCGCGTGCATAACTCCGGACATTGGACGATCGAGGGCGCGGTCACCAGCCAGTTCGAGAACCACCTGCGTGCGATCGCGGGGCTTCCGCTCGGCGACACCGCGGCAGTCGGCCACGCGGCCATGATCAACCTGATCGGCCGAATGCCTGCCGCCGCCAGCGTGCTTTCGCAACCCGGCGTGCACCTGCATGATTATGGCAAGCAGCCCCGTCCTGGTCGCAAGCTCGGCCACTGCACGCTGGTGTCGGCGCGCGCTGATGACCGCAATCAGCGCACGCGGGACTTATTGCGGCATTTGGCGGTCTCGCTTGCCGGTGCGCCTTGAATTTGGGCTAGAACTGGGCGACGCTGACGTTTGGTAAGCATAAATGTACCTTGAACTATTCAATCTGAAGGAATTGCCGTTCCGGCTGAGCCCGGATCCGCAGTTCCTGTATCTTAGCAAGGCCCATGCGCGCGCCAAGGCGTACATGGAATCGACCATCTGGTTCACCGATGGATTCGTTGTTATCACCGGAGAGATCGGTTCCGGCAAGACGACGCTTATCGAGACGTTCATCGCGGAGCTCGGCGCCGGCGTGACGCTGGCGCAAATCAGCCAGACACAGGTCACGGCGGTCGAGTTCCTGCAATCCCTGCTGGTGCAGTTCGGCATCAAGCCGTTCCAGATGAAAAAGGCGGAGCTGCTCGCGACGCTCAATAGCTTCCTGGTCGAGCAGTACGAGGCCGGCCGCAAGGTGCTGCTGATCGTCGATGAAGCGCAAAATCTCGGTCTGCGCGTACTCGAGGAGATCCGCATGTTGTCGGGTATCGACAACAGCAAGGAGAAGATCCTGCGCATCATCCTCGCCGGCCAGCCTGAGCTGAGCGCAAAGCTCGATGCTCCCGAGCTCGTGCAGCTCGTGCAACGCGTGCGACTGCGCTTCCACCTGACCGCGCTCAGCGCCGAAGATACGGAAGGTTACATCCGCCATCGCCTCGAAGTGGCCGGCTCCCAGGGCCGCGAGATCTTCCTGCCCGATTCCTTCACGCCGATTTTCCGCTACAGCGGGGGCGTGCCCCGCTTGATCAATACGCTGTGCGACACGGCGATGCTGGCGGCATCGAACAGCGACCACGACCAGGTGTCCGCGCTCGACGTGGAGTCCGCGGTCGATGAGTTGCAGTGGGTCGAATTCGCTCAGCGTGGCTCCGGGGGCAATGGCCGTGCGCCAATGCCGACTCGCATCGCGCCGAACGCCTCGCGGCAAGCGGACCGCATGGAAAACGTTCCGGTGCTGGAGCCGCCCATTGAGCCGACCCGCCCACAAGTGCCGCTCGCGCGATTGCTGGTCATGAGCCATGGCAAGACGGTCAGCGAACGCAGCCTGCCGTTGGGGCGCGTCATCATCGGACGCGCCTCGGACGCCGACCTGCACATCGACAGCCCGGTCATCAGCCGTCATCACTGCCAGATCGTGACCAGCGATCGGCTGTGCGTGCTCGAAGACCTCAACAGCAGCAACGGAGTCTACGTCGAAGAGAAACGCGTACGCCGCCACAACCTGAATGATGGCGACGTGATCACGCTCGGCACTCACCAGATCCTGTACGTGGATGAACGCCCCGGCACGCGCATGGGCGCCGACTCCGACGGCCAAGCCTCGGGCTCACATCCGCGCCTCGTTCCGCTCAGCAACGCAAACACCTGAACGCCGGTCAGTGCTGGTCGTCGTTCGGCTCGACCAGTGAACGTCCGCGTCGCTGGTAGTCGGCACTCATCGTGCGGTAATCGCGCCGGTGCATCCACAGCACGAGGCCGGACACCACGGCGACGAAACCGGCGACTGCACCCAGCGCGCTCCACCACGCTTCACGCCAGTGGTAGCTGGCCCACAGCAGCGCCGCCCCCAGGGTGGCGTACAGGCCAGGCATGCTTTCGTAGAGCGGTTTGGCGAGGCGTGCCATGGGCCGATGCTAACGCGTATGGCCTACGCCGTCCCGCCCACGGTCAGCGCATCCACGCGCAGCGTCGGCTGCCCGACGCCGACCGGCACGCTCTGCCCTTCCTTGCCACAAGTACCGACGCCGGCGTCCAGCTTCAGATCATTTCCGACCATCGCGACGCGCGTCAGTACATCGGGTCCGTTGCCGATCAGCGTCGCACCCTTGATCGGCGCGCCGAGCTTGCCGTTCTCGATGAGATAGGCCTCGCTGACCGAGAACACGAACTTGCCGGAGGTAATGTCGACCTGGCCACCGCCAAAATTCACCGCGTAGATGCCGCGATCGACCGAGCGGATGATTTCCTCGGGCGCATATGGGCCGGCCAGCATGTAGGTGTTGGTCATGCGCGGCAGCGTCAGGTGCGCGAAGGATTCGCGACGGCCGTTGCCCGTCGGCGTCACGCCCATCAGCCGCGCATTGAGCTTGTCCTGCAGGTAACCGCGCAGGATGCCGTCTTCGATCAGCGTCGTGCAGCGCGTCGGCGTGCCTTCGTCGTCGATGTTCAGCGAGCCGCGGCGTCCGGGCAGAGTGCCATCATCGACGACAGTGCAACCGGGACTCGCAACACGTTCGCCGATGCGGCCACTGAATGCGGATGTGCCCTTTCGGTTGAAATCGCCCTCGAGTCCGTGGCCGATGGCTTCATGCAGCAGGATTCCCGGCCACCCTGGCCCGAGCACGACGCTCATCGTGCCCGCCGGCGCGTTCACCGCTTCGAGGTTGACCAACGCCTGGCGCACCGCATCGCGGCCCAGTTCGAGGGGACGTTCGCCGGCGACCAGTTCGGCCAGCGTGTAGCGGCCGCCCGCGCCGGCATAGCCCTGCTCGCGGCGTCCATTTTGCTCGACGATCACCGAGACGTTCATGCGCACGAGCGGACGCACATCGGCTGCGAGCGCGCCATCGCTGGTGGCGATCAGGATCGTCTCGTGGACCGCATGCAGACTCGCCATCACGCGCACGATGCGCGGATCGAGCTTGCGTGTCTCCCGATCGACACGTTCGAGCCAAGCCACTTTCTGCTCATCGGACAGGCTTAACAACGGATCGACCGGCTGGTAGAGCTGGTGTCCAGGCACCCGATGCCAGGCCTGCAGCGTGCCGCTCGAGCCGCGCACCGCGATCGCGCGCGCCGCGCGTGCGGCTTCCTCGAGTGCCGCAGGCAGTATCTCGTCGGAATACGCAAACCCGGTGCGTTCACCTGCCAGCGCGCGCACGCCGACGCCCTGCTCGATCGAGGAACTGCCTTCCTTGACGATGCCGTCCTCGAGCGCCCACGACTCTTCCTGGGAGGCCTGGAAATACAGGTCCGCGGCATCGACCTTGGCGCCGAGCGCGAGGTCGAGCGCCTGCGCCAACCGCCCCTGGTCGAGTCCGCCGGGTGCGAGCAGCGCCTGCTGCGCGAGCTGCATGGGTTCCATGTTGCTCATGCCAGCGACGCGACGCGATGCGACAGCGCCGGAAATTTACGCCGCGCCTCGGCCTGCGCGCCGAGGTCGATCGGCGCCGTGATGACGCCTTCGCCATCAGGCAACTGCGCGAGGATGCGGCCCCAATGATCGATGATCAGGCTGTGTCCCCAGGTGCGGCGCCCGTTCGGATGCACACCGAACTGTGCGCTGGCGACGACAAAACAAAGATTTTCGATCGCGCGGGCGCGCAGCAGTGGCTCCCAATGCGCCTCGCCGGTCGGCGCCGTGAACGCGGCCGGCACCACGAACCACTGCGCACCGGCGGACTGCAATCGCCGATACAGCTCGGGAAAACGCAGGTCGTAGCAGATGGATAGTCCCAGCGTTCCGGCCGGCGTATCGACGCTGACGATCTTGCTGCCGGGCGCCATGTGCGCGCTTTCGCGGTAACTCTCGGCGCGATCAGGCAGCTCGACATCGAACAGGTGGATCTTGTCGTAGCGCGCGGCGCGCTTGCCATCCGCCGCATAAACAAGGCAGGACTGCGAAATGCGTTCGCCCGCAGCATTCGCGATCGGCACCGAACCGGCGACGATCCACAGCCGCAGGCGCTGCGCGATCCCGGCGAGGAAATCCTGCACGACACCGGCGCCATCGGGCTCGGCGAGCGCGCGGCGATCGGCGTCGCGTTGCGCCATGATCGAAAAGTTTTCAGGCAACACGGCGACGCGTGCGCCCTGCCCGGCCGCCTGCTGCAGCAAGCGCGCGGCGGTGGCGAGATTGGCATCGCGCTCGCCCCCCGAACACATTTGCACGGCCGCCACGGTGCATGGCTGAGGGGCTTGATTTTCCGGCGTTGCGGACATTAGGCCCTAGGCTAGCACGATGTCGTACTGATCGACGCTGTAGAGCGCGTCCGACTGCAAACGGATCGGTTTTCCGATGCGCAATTCGAGGTCAGCCAGCACCGGCGCCTCCTCGTCGAGCAGGCGCTCGACCACTTCGGGATGCGCCAGGACCACCAGCTCCTTCACCTGCAACTGCGCGCCCTGGCGCAGCGCCTCGCGGTAGATCTCATGGCAGACGGTCTCGACACTGCGCACGAAACCACGGCCCTCGCACGTCTGGCAGGGCTCGCACAGCAGGTGCTCCAGGCTTTCGCGCGTGCGCTTGCGCGTCATCGCGACGAGGCCGAGCGGCGCACCTGCCGCGATCTGCGTCTGCGCCCGGTCCGCGGCCAGCGCCGCCTGCAGGGCCTCGAGCAGCTGCGCACCGTGCGCCTCGTCCTCCATGTCGATGAAGTCGATGATGATGATGCCCCCGAGGTTGCGCAGCCTGAGTTGGCGGGCAATCGCCATCGTGGCCTCGAGATTCGTGCGGAACACAGTGTCTTCGGGATTGCGATTACCGACGAAGCCGCCGGTGTTCACGTCGATCGTCGTCATTGATTCGGTCTGGTCGATGACGATGTAGCCGCCCGATTGCAATTGCACCTGCCGCCCCAATGCGCGATTGATCTCCGTATCGACACCGTGCAGTGCGAACAGCGGCCGCGCGGCGGCATACAGCTCGATGCGTTCGACCGCCTCCGGCATGAACGCTGCGGCGAACTGGCACAGTCGTGCAAATTCGTGCGCATCGTCCACAAGCACGCGGCGCACGTCGTCGCCGAGCTCGTCGCGCAGCATGCGCGCGCCGAGCGGCAGGTCGGCGTGCACGAGCGAACTGGTCGGCACGCGCAAGTGTTCCTGCCGAATGTGCTCCCACAACCGCGCCAGGTACAACATGTCGGCACGCAGCGCTTCCGGCGGCGCTCCGTGCGCGGCGGTGCGCACGATGTAGCCGCCCGTGCCGCGCTGCAATTCCGCCATGTCGCGCACCAGCGCGCGCAGGCGCTCGCGCTCAGGCTCCTCGGTGATGCGCGAGGAGACACCGACGCCGCGCCCGAAAGGCATGTAGACGAGAAAGCGCGAGGGGAGCGAGACGAAGGTCGTCAGGCGCGCTCCCTTGCTGCCGAGCGGATCCTTGAGCACCTGCACGAGGATGTCCTGGCCCGGCTGCACCAGCGAACCGATGTCCTCGACCGGCGGCGTGCCGTTCTCGGCATCGGCGGGCACGGCGCGCGCGATGTCGGCGGCATGCAGGAAGGCGGTGCGCTCGAGCCCGATGTCGACGAACGCAGCCTGCATGCCTGGCAGCACCCGCGACACGCGGCCCTTGTAAAGGTTGCTGACCATCCCGCGGCGGCTGGCGCGTTCGATGTACAGCTCCTGCGTCGCGCCGTTCTCGATGAGCGCAGCGCGCGTCTCGCGCGGCGTCACGTTGAGCAGGATCTCACGCATCAGCGCGGGCCTTCACTTGCAGCGCTTGGCATCCGCGCCGGCGCAACCGTTTGCCAGCGTGGCACGCCGGCGGCATCGAGAAGCGACGCGGTCTCGAACAGCGGCAGGCCCATGACGCCGGAATAGCTGCCGCGCAATTCGCTGATGAACACGGCGCCAAACTGCTGGATCGCGTAGCCGCCGGCTTTGTCGCGGCTTTCGCCGCTGTCCCAGTAGCGCTCGCGCTCGCGCGCATCGATGTCGCGGAAGATTACTTCGCTGCGGCTCAGGCGCACGTCGTGGCCGCTCACGGTGAGGAGCGCAACACCGGTCAGCACCTCGTGCGTGCGCCCGGAAAGGCGCGACAGCATCGCCAGGGCCGCACTGCGATCGCGCGGCTTGCCGAGCATCGCGCCGTCGATGACGACCGCCGTGTCGGCGCCGAGGACCGGGAGCGAAGCCGGCTCCACGGCTCCGTCCTGCTGCACACGCTGCGCCTTGGCGAGCGCCAGCCGGCACACACAGATGTCGGCCGTCTCGCCGGCAAGCGTTCGCTCATCGATCGCGGCGATCGCGACCGCGTGCGGCACGCCGATCTGCCACAGCAGTTCGCGCCGCCGTGGCGAAGCCGAAGCCAGCAACAGCACCGACGGCGCATTCAATAGGTGATCGGGCGATGGCATGGCTATTGGCGATGGTACGGGTGTCCGGCCAGCACCGTCGAGGCTCGGTAGACCTGCTCGGCCAGCAACACGCGCACCAACCCATGCGGAAAGGTCAGTGCCGACAGCGACCAGCGCAGCTGCGCCCGGCGCAGCACACTGGCATCGAGCCCGTCCGGGCCGCCGATGATGAAACTGACCGGGTCGCCCCCCTGGCGGCGCTCGGCCAGCCAGCTGGACAACTGCGCTGTCGTGAACGAGCGGCCGCGCTCATCGAGCGCCACCGCATACTCCCGCGCACCGAGCAGCGCGAGGATGCGTTGCGCTTCGGTCGCCATGGCGCGCGCGGCATCGCCTGCACCGCTTCGTCGCGCGACCGGGACTTCGATGAGCTCGAGCGCATCGGCGCCGCGCAGCCGGCGCGTGTAGTCGCTCCACGCAGACTGCACCCACTCGCTCATGCGCGTGCCGACGGCGATCACGCGCAGGCGCATCGGGTCCTGCCGCGCTCTTCAGGCGCCGCGTGTGGCGCCGCGCGTGGCGCTGCGCCGCTGCGCCTGCGGCACTTCCCACAGCTGCTCGAGCGCGTAGAACTCGCGCACTCGCGGCAGCATGACGTGCACGAGCACGTCCTGCAGGTCGATCAGCACCCACTCGCCGTCCTGTCGGCCCTCGGTGCCCATCGGTCTGCGGCCAGCCTGCTTGGCCTTCACGACGACGTTCTCCGCGATCGAGCGCACGTGCCGGTCGGAGGTGCCCGAGGCGACGATCATCGTGTCGGCGATGTCAGTGAGGCCGCGCACATCGAGCACGCGGATGTTGACGGCCTTCATGTCTTCGAGCGCTGCCAGCGCCAGTTTTTCCAGCGCCACCAGCTCAGCTCCGCGAGGGGTCTTGGCTGGCCGCACCGCGGCGGCCGTTTTGATTCTGGATTTCGGGGATGTGGAGGAAGTCTTGCGCCGGCGGGGGCGCGGAGTGCGGCGGGTTGGGCTCATGCGTGCTGGATTACCTCTGGGCCCGAGCATAGCACCCGGACGTGACAATGATCTCGCGCACGGCTTCGGGCACCAGGTAGCTCAGGTCGCGGTTGGCCACGATCAGCGAGCGCAGGTCGGTGGATGAGATCTCGAGCTGGGTGACGGCATGCACGTAGATGCGCCCTGCCGCCGTGGTGTGCAGGTCGCGGATGTTGCCGGTACCGCGATCCACCATCACCTCACCCAGCGGCCCCGTGATCGGCGCCTTCCAGCCCGGGCGGTGCGCGACGACGACATGCGCGAGATCGAAGATCTCGCGCCAGCGATGCCAGTGCGGCACGCCGAGGAACGCATCCATGCCCAGCAGCAGGCACAGCGAGCGGTCAGAAAACTCGCGCCGCAGGTCCAGCAGCGTATCGACCGTGTAGGACGCTCCGCTGCGCCGCATTTCGCGGTCATCGACGACGAAAGCGGCCTGCCCGACGATCGCGGCCCGCACCATCGACAGCCGCAGTTCGGCCGGCGCCAGCGAGGCTTCTCGATGGGGTGGATTGCCGGTCGGCAGGAAGCGCACCTGTTCGAGCCGCAGCAATTGCCACAATTCGAAGGCGGTGCGCAGGTGCCCGTAGTGGATCGGGTCGAATGTGCCCCCGAACAGGCCGATCGGCTCACTCATGCATGGTGCTCATGCCCGCGGTCGTTGCCACAGTGCCGCGAAGCGCGGCAACGGCAGTATGCGCCGGCCGCACATCTCGGCGCACAGCAGCGCGAGTTCATCCCAGGCATCACCGTGGCTCTGTCCTTTCGACACGCGATCGACGCGCGCGGCGCGCGCAACGAGCCGCGCCATCGGCACGATGCGTTGCCGGTTGTGAGGGCTGCGCAGCGCGCGCACCAGCCACCACAGGATGCGCACCGGCTCATCGCCCTCGGCGCGCAAACCCGCGAGCACGCGCAGCGCGCGCGCTGCATCGCCGTCGGCGATCGCCTGCGTGAGCCGCATAACATCGTAACGCGCGTTGTTGGCGAACGCGTCGGCCAGCTCCGCGAGGCCCAGGCGTTTTTCCTGGCCGTAGCGGAGCGCGAGTTTTTCGATCTCCTGGTGCGCGGCCAGCAGGTTGCCTTCAGTGGCCGCGGCGAGCAGCGAGAGTGCCTCGCCCGAAATCGAGAGGCCCGCGCTCTGCGCGCGCGCGGCCAGCCAACCTGGGAATTGCGCGGCATCGACCGCACGCACGTTGATCCACGCGCCGCGCTCCTGCACCGCCTGCACCCACTCCGCGCCTTGCGCATCGCGCTCGAGCGCACCGGTGGCGATCAGCAACAAGAGGTCGTCGCCGGCGGCAGCGACGAGTTTCAGCAAGGTCGCGGCGCCGTGCCCGGGCTTGCCGCCCGGCATGCGGATCTCGAGGATGCGCCGGCTCGCAAACAGCGATTGCGTGCGCGTCGTCGCGAGCGCGTTTTCCCACGTCGCCGCGCTCTTGTCGATGAACACCTGCTCGCGCTCGTCAAACCCGTTCGCACGGGCCTTCGCGCGGATCGCATCCAGCGCTTCGGTGGCCAGCAGCGGTTCGTCACCGGCCACCAGGTACACGGGCAATAGCCGGCCGGCGAGGTGCTCCTGGAGTCGGTCGGCGTTCAGCTTCATGGGTGGTCAGGGTACCCGATTGCGTGGTCCTCGCGCGACTTGCCCCGGCACCCGTGAAAAGCCTAGGCTGCGCGCCATGCCCACGCTGTTCGAACGCATCATTTCGGGCGAATTGCCGGCCGATGTCGTCTACCGCGACGAACGCGTCACGGCGTTCCGCGACATCCATCCGCGCGCCCCGGTGCATATCCTCATCGTGCCCAACAAGGCGATTCCGACTTCCAACGACATCGCCGATGGCGATGAGGCGCTGATCGGACACCTGTACACGGTGGCGCGCGACCTGGCGAAGCGCGAGGGCATCGCGGACGACGGTTACCGGCTGATCATCAACTGCAATGCGCACGGCGGACAGGAGGTGTATCACTTGCATGTGCACCTGCTGGGCGGCCGGCCGCTCGGACCCATGGTGGCAAAATGAAAACGAAGTCGGCGCTTTATCCGCCCATCAAGCCCTACCGCAAGGGGCGTCTGCGCGTTTCGCCCGTGCACGAGTTGTATTTCGAGGAGAGCGGCAATCCGCGCGGCAAGCCGGTAGTGTTCCTGCACGGCGGGCCGGGCGGCGGCACGAGCCCGTCGATGCGGCGGTTCTTCAATCCGCGCCGCTACCGCATCGTGCTGTTCGACCAGCGCGGCTGCGGCAAGAGCCGTCCGCACGCGTCACTCATCGCGAACACCACCTGGGACCTGGTCGAGGACATCGAGCGGCTGCGCGAGCACCTGCAGATTCGTCGCTGGCAGGTGTTCGGCGGATCGTGGGGATCCACACTGGCGCTCGCCTACGCGCAGCGTCATCCGCGCCGCGTCACCGAGCTGGTGTTGCGTGGCATTTTCCTGCTGCGCCGATCCGAACTCGAATGGTTCTACCAGAATGAACTGGGCGCGGCCTCGATGTTTCCCGACCTGTGGGAAAAATTCGTCGCGCCGATTCCGCGGCGCGAGCGCGGCAACATGATGCGCGCCTACTACCGCCGCCTCACCTCGCGCAGTGCCGCGACGCGCAGGCGCGCCGCCTACTCCTGGTCGGTGTGGGAAGCGGCCACCAGTTATTTGCGCGCCAGTGCCAGCGATATCGCGCGCTACGAGGATGCCGATACCGCCGCCGCGTTCGCGCGCATCGAGTGCCACTACTTCGTCAACCGCGGGTTCCTGGAGCGCGAGGATCAACTGCTGCGCGACGTACGCAAGATCCGGCGCATTCCAGGCGTCATCGTGCAGGGACGGTACGATGTAGTCTGCCCGGCGCGCAGCGCCTGGGCGTTGCATCGCGCCTGGCCAGAAGCGGATTTGCGCATCGTGCCCGATGCCGGCCACTCCGCGTTCGAGCATGGCAACATCGCTGAACTGGTGGCGGCAACCGATCGTTTCTCGCGGCGGGGCGTGCGACGCCGTTGATCGAGAACGAGGAATCTTGGTGCGCGCAAGTCGAGCAAAGGTCACGGCCTTCTCAATCACCAGCGGTACAATGATCATCGGCTTGATAACCATGGCGGCAATGCGAGGGCTGCACCCCGAGATGCGGTTCGTGCGCATGTTTCTCGGTGGAGGCAACTTCTGGATATGTGCCGGATTGTGGATTTTGGTTTGCGCGCAAGCGGCAGACGCGTTGGAGAGATTACTTAAGAGGATCTGGAAGACTAGCGGTTGAATGCTGGACGTCTTGGAGTTTTTGCGGATCGCTGCACCGTCATGCGTCGCGCAATCGACCAGTTAATGCGTTGTTGACATCGACAATGCCGCGCGCGCACAGCCACTCGCGTGCCGCCTGCGCATCCTGCCCGAACCAGGCGCGCGTGCTGCCGAGCCGGAAACTGTATCCCCATTCGTCCATGTCGCTGAAGGCACGTTCGCGGCCGAAGCCGTGCACGCGATCGGCGAGCAGCACCTGCAGGTAGCACACGGCCTGCTCCTCGTCGTCATCGCCTCCGGCATCTCGCTCGAGTCCGGCGCGGCGCTCCGGACTCATGCAAATGTAATGCGCGGTTTCGTGCAGGATCGAATGGATCGGCGTGTCGTGCCGCGCCAGCAACGTATTGCCACGCAGTCCCGCCTCGCTCTCACCCCAGTACGAGCCGGGGATATCGGCGTCAGGCTCGACGAGACGCAAGTCGAGGCCGTAGCCCTGCAGGAGGCGCGCAACGGCAGTGTGATCGCAGGCGGCGAGCCGCAGCACGTTGCGACGACCCGCTAAAGCGTCGCCAGCCGGCGCATGACCAGCGCCGCGAGATCGTCGGCCAGCGCCTGTTGCAGCACTTCGCGTTCGCGTTCCTTGGCGAGCACCGCAGTCTCGTCAAAGCTGAACTCACGCGTCAGGGTGTGCGATTCCGCCGGCAGGATTTCCTTTCCCTGGTACTCGACCGAGAACTGCACTTTGTAGCTCAACAGGAACGCAGTCGGAATGTTCCGCGCCGATACGGTCAGCACTTTCTCGGACGCGACATCATCGATGATCTTGATCGTGGCCGCGCCCTCGGTCGGCCCATCGAGCTCTGCGCCGGACCGCATGAGCGATGCGCGCAACGCACTGTAGAAATCGGTCTGCGAATCGCGCGCGACCAGTTGCGCATTGGCCAGCGTATGCGTGAGTTGCGCCCTGCCCTGCAGATGGAAACCGCATCCCGGCAGCAGGAGTGAGGCGGATACCAGCACCAGCAATGCGGCAAAAGTTCGCATCAGACCACGATGTTGAGCAGCTTGCCCGGCACGTACACGACGCGCCGCGGTGGCGCTTCGCCGGCGAAACGGCGCACGCTGTCGTTGGCCATCGCAGCGGCCTGTGCCGTGGCCTGGTCGGCGCCGCTTGCGACCTGCACGCGTCCGCGTAGCTTGCCGTTGACCTGCACGATAATCTCGACCGTTTCCTGCCGCAGCGCTGCCGCATCGGGTTTCGGCCACGACTCGTCGATCAACGCCTGCTCGTGGCCGAGCGCATGCCACAACTCATGGCAGATGTGCGGCACCATCGGCGAGAGGCACAGCACGATCACTTCCAGTGCCTCGTGGCGCACGGCGCGCGCAGCCGAGCCCGTCTCGTCGTAGCGGCTCACTGCGTTGAGCAGTTCCATCGTCGCGGCGATCGCGGTGTTGAACACCCGCCGGCGCGCGATGTCACCGGTGACGCGCTCGAGCGTGTGATGCGTCTGGCGGCGCAGTTGCACGCCCGCGTCGCCGAGCGCCGCGCCGGCAACCCGGATCAATCCCTGGTGCATGTCGACCGCGGCCGCTCCGACATGATCGTGCACCGCCTTCCACAGGCGGCGCAGGAAACGGTATTGCCCCTGCACGCCCTCCTCGGACCACTCGAGCGTCTGCTCGGGGGGCGATGCGAACATCATGAACAGGCGCGCGGTATCGGCGCCGTATTTCTCGACCATGTTCTGCGGATCGACGCCGTTGTTCTTCGACTTCGACATCGTGCCGAGGCCACCCTGCTCGACAGGTGCGTTGTCGGTCATCCAGATCGCCGTGCGCGCTCCGGCCGCGTCCGTGCGCAATTCGACTTCCGCCGGATTGATGAACAGGCGCCGCCCCGCGGCCGGCTGCCGGTAGTAGATGTGGTTCAGCACCATGCCCTGCGTCAGCAGTTTCGCGAACGGTTCGGTGAGCTTGAGCAGCCCCATGTCGCGCATCGCGCGCGTCCAGAAGCGCGAGTACAGCAGGTGCAGGATCGCGTGTTCGATGCCACCGATGTACTGGTCGACCGGCAACCAGTACTGCACGCGCTCATCGACCGGCGCGGCGTGCTGGTCGCTGCTGGCGAAACGCAGGAAATACCACGAGGAATCGACAAAGGTATCCATCGTGTCGGTTTCGCGCCGCGCGCTCTTGCCGCACTTCGGGCAGGCACAATTGAGGAACGCCGCCGACTTCGTCAACGGATTGCCCGTTCCGTCCGGCACCAGGTCTTCGGGCAGGCGCACCGGCAGGTCGGCATCGGGCACCGGCACTTCTCCGCACGCAGGGCAATGCACCAGCGGAATCGGGCAGCCCCAGTAGCGCTGCCGCGAGATGCCCCAATCGCGCAGGCGCCATTGCACGCGCTTCTTGCCGAGTCCGCGCGCTTCGAGCGCCGCGGCGATCCTGTCGACGGCCGCGTCGAAATCGAGGCCGGAGAATTCACCAGAATTGATCGTGACGCCATGTGCGCAATATTCGGGCAACCATTCTTCGCCGACCTGTTGCCAGGTCGCGCCCGCCGGTCGCACCACGGTCGGAATCGCGAGCGCATTGCGCCGCGCGAATTCGAAGTCGCGTTCATCGTGCGCCGGCACGCCCATCACGGCGCCCTCGCCGTACGCCATCAGCACGTAGTTGGCAACCCACACTTCGATCGCCTCGCCGGTGAGCGGATGGCGCACGTGGAGCCCGGTCGCCATGCCGCGCTTTTCCATCGTCGCGACATCCGCTTCCATCGTGCTGCCGCGCCGGCACTCGGCAACGAACTCCGCCAGCTTCGCACTGCGCGCCGCGGCCGCGGCGGCGAGTGGATGTTCTGCCGAAACCGCGACGAAACTGACGCCGAACAGCGTGTCGACGCGCGTCGTGAACACCTTGAGCGCACCGTCCGCACCCAGCGCCGCGCGCGTGTCGTCCGCGTACGGGAACGCGACATCGCAGCCTTCGCTCCTGCCGATCCAGTTTGCCTGCATCGTGCGTACGCGCTCGGGCCAACCGTCGAGGCCCTCGAGCGCCGCGAGCAGTTCCTCGGCGTACGCGGTGATGCGCAGGTAATACATCGGGATCTCGCGCTTCTCGATCAGCGCGCCGGTGCGCCAGCCGCGACCATCGATGACCTGCTCATTGGCGAGCACGGTCTGGTCGACCGGATCCCAGTTGACGATGCCGGTCTTCTTGTACGCGATGCCACGCTCGCGCATGCGCAGGAACAACCATTGGTTCCAGCGATAGTAATCCGGATCGCAGGTGGCCAGTTCGCGGCTCCAGTCGAGCCCGAAGCCGAGCGCGCGCAGCTGCTGCTTCATGTATGCGATGTTCTCGCGCGTCCAGCGCGCCGGCGGCACGCTGTTGGCGATCGCGGCGTTCTCGGCGGGCAGTCCGAAGGCATCCCAGCCCATCGGCTGCAGCACGTTCAGGCCTTGCATGCGCATGAAGCGCGCCAATACGTCGCCGATCGTGTAGTTGCGCACATGCCCCATGTGCAGGCGCCCCGATGGATACGGGAACATCGACAGGCAGTAATATTTTCCGCGGCCCTCGGTCTCGCGTGCCGCGAAGCTGCCGTGCGAATCCCAATACTGTTGCGCGGCGCGCTCCACGGCGGCCGGTTCATAGCGCTCCTGCATGGTCAATAGAATACACGAAGCGGCCGATCCGCCTGGACCGGCCGCCGTGTCTGAAAAAGCCGTGCCCGCCTTGGCTGGCTTCGCCCGCTAGTCGAGCTGCACCGTCACGATGCGCTGCTGCGGCGGCCCCTGCGTCGGATCGTAATCCTGCACCAGCAGCGCGATCGAGTGGCCCGCCTTGCGCACCGCTTCGCGCAGTTCCGCCACGGAACCCACGCGCGTGCGGTTGGCGCCGAGGATCACTTCGCCCGAACGCAGCCCCGCCTCTGACGAGGGCCCGTCGGTCTCGGTGATGACCACGCTCCCGCCAGTGTGAAGTTGCGTTTTTTCCGCGGGTGTCAGCTCGCGCACGCTCAGGCCCAGCGCATCGAGCTTGTCGCTTTCCTTGCCACTGCCGCCCGTGCGCGCGACGGTGGCCTTGTCCTTCAACTCTTCGACGGTCACCGACAGGTGCTTGGTGCCCTGGCCGCGCCACACTTCCAGATCGGCCGCGTTGCCCGGGCGGATGCCGGCGATCAGGGCGGGCAGCTCGGACGATTGCTCGATCTTGCGGCCGTTGACGCTGAGGATGATGTCCTCGGGCTTCACGCCGCCCTTGTCGGCTGCGCCACCCGGCACCACCGAACTGACGGCCGCGCCGCGCGGACGATCGAGGCCGAAGCTCTCGGCGAGCGCCGCGCTCACGGGCTGGATGTTCACGCCGATGAGTCCGCGCGTGACGTGTCCGGACGCTGCAAGCTGCTGGCGCACGTTGTTGGCGATGTCGATCGGGATCGCGAACGACAAGCCCGCGTAGCTACCGGTGTTGCTGTAGATCTGCGAGTTGATGCCGACCACCTCGCCGTTCATGTTGAACAGCGGGCCGCCGGAATTGCCGGGGTTCACGGCCACGTCGGTCTGGATGAAATTCACGTAGTTGTAGCTCGACCCATTCGGCACCGGACGGCCGAGCGCGCTGACGATGCCCGCCGTGACACTGTTCTGGAAGTTGAACGGCGAACCGATGGCCACTACCCATTCACCCGGGCGCAATTTGGACGGGTCGCCGAGTCGCACAGTCGGCAGGTTTTTCGCATCGATTTTCAGCAGCGCGACATCCGACTTGTCATCGCTCCCGATCACCTTGGCCGTGAACTCGCGACGGTCGGTCAGGCGCACCGTGACGCGCGTGGCGTTGTCCACCACGTGCGTATTGGTGAGGATGTAGCCGTCGGCACTGACGATGAAGCCTGAGCCCACGCCCTCTTCCGGGGGCTGGTCGCGCGGCTGGCGCTGCTGGAACTGGCGGAAGAAATCGCTGAACGGATCGTTGTCGTCGGCGAAGGGATTGGTGCTCAGACCCTGCATGCGTTGGCGCTTCTCGACCACCGTGACATTGACGACGGCGGGGCCGACCTGTGCGACCAGCGCTGAAAAATCGGGCAAGCCGCGCACCAGCGGAGTGGCCGGCACGGCCGTAGGGCCCGCGGGCTCGTTGACCGAAGCAGCGGCCTGCGGCGGCGCCGGCGCGGCGTTCGACGCCTGCGGCGCGCAGCCGGTCAGCAGCGTAATAGCCAGCGCAATGGCGCCCAGGCGGGGCGCGATGGAATCATGTGACATATCGGTAATGCTCCAACTCTCAAGTGGTCCAGGGAACCGAAGGGGTGCCGCGCCGTCGGACACGTCCTGCAGCGGCGGCGACAGCCCACAGGATAACGGCCCAATTGCCGATCCTGATATAGGGAGGTAGACCGCTGCGGGGC
>JBOHZW010000311.1:0-6117 GCA_050738715.1 Steroidobacteraceae bacterium
TGCGCAGCTTCCTCGAATCCGGGCTGGTCGGCATCGTCCGCCACCGCGACCAGCCGCAGCTGATGTTTGCAAGCATCTGGCGGCCGCACAAGTTTCCGGCCAACGTGCCGGTCGTGCTGGTCAGCAACGAGAACTGGCAGGTGTATCCGCCGCATTTCCGGTTGCGGCGCTACCAGGCAGTGCTCGGCGTGTGCCCGCCGCCGCATTACTACTGGGGCGATGGACCGGCGGGACCACTGCCGTTCATCCAGTTCCCGTACGAGGCGGTGCATTTCGATGAGCCGATCGCGGAGTTGTACGCGCAGCGCGCTCAGCGCATGCAAGCACCAAAGAGCAGATTCTGCTGCTACGTCGTATCGAACAGCGTCGGCGACATGGCGCAACGGCGGCTCGAGACCTTCGAGCGCCTCAATGCATGGCAGCGCGTCGATTCGGCGGGCGCGCAGCTCAACAACACAGGTTATCGCGCGCCGCGCGGCGCCGCCTTCCTCGACTGGATTTCGCAATACCGGTTCATGGTCTGCCTCGAGAACAGCAACGCGCCCGGCTACGTGACCGAGAAAGCGCTGCAGGCATCGCTCGCTGGCACCGTGCCGATCTACACTGGCGGCGGACTGACGCTGTTCAACCGCGATGCGATCGTCGCTGCGTCAGAGGCGGATTTTCCCGGCGAAGTGCAGCGGCTCGAGGCCGATGCGACCGAGTACCAGCGCCGGCGCGCGCTCGAGTTGTACGTGCAGCGCCCCTCGCTCGCCGATTTCGAGGCGCGCTTCGCCGCGCTGCTGCTGGAGACTTGACGCCCATGCACTCCGCGCCGATGCCCTCAGTCCTGTTCCATGACCCGCTGTGCCTCGAGCCCTACGACTCGGACACGCTGCTGGTGCGCGCCAGCGGTGGAACCGAGGCCACGGTCACGCGCATTGCCGACGCGCTCGGCGCGCGGGTCTCGCAGCACAACCGGAGCAAAGACAACGGCAACTATCGCCGGCCCGCGCGCATCGAGGGCATCGAGCACGTCGTGGTAGTGCGCGATTCGCGCGCACTGCCGATGCTGAAGGAACTATACCCGCGCGCGCAATTCTACCTGTGGGTGCACGACCAGATGAATCCCGGCTCGAAGCGAGCCCGGCGCCTCGCCTCGACTGCGGACATCATGCGCGAACTCGCGGTCCGCATCATTTGCGTATCGAACTGGCAACGCGGCCGCGTCGAGGCGACGCTGGCCGGCATCGGCCTCGCCGATCGCGTCACGGCGCGCACGATCTACAATCCGGTGGCCGACGATCTCTGGCCGGATGACACGGCAGTCGATCCGGACAGGCTCGTTTTCTTCTCCTCGCCGAACAAAGGCCTGGCCTACGCGCTTGATGTCTTCACATCGCTCCGGCGGCGTATGCCATCGCTGCGGCTGTTGGTCGGCAACCCCGCGTACAAGCGCGGCCGCACCGCTGGCCGTGACGGCGTGGAATACCTCGGACCGCAGCCGCAGGCGCACATGCATGCGGTGGTGCGCGGCGCGTTGTGCACCTTCGCCCCGAACTTCGTGCTGCCGGAAACCTTCGGGCTCGTGTACGCCGAGTCGAAGGCGCTCGGCACCCCGGTGCTCGCGCACGACTGCGGTGCCGCAGTGGAAGTGATCGACGATCCTCGGCAGGTCATGCCGACGCGACGCGCCTGGCGCCGCTATGAATCACTCGTGCACGCACTGCCATCGTCCTGGCGGCGCGGACCGGCGCGTCTTGCGGACGGGCTCGGATTGTTCGATGCATACTTCGAGCGCATTTCGGCATGGCGCGCCGGCGAGCGGCCACAGGTCGGACCTGATACACGCTTCATGTTGACAAGCGTCGCCGCGCAGTGGCGCGCACTGCTGCGCGGCGCGCCGGACAACGCGAGGGTTTCTTGAAAAACACCGTCTCGATCGTAATTCCGACCTTCAACCGCGCGGCGTTGTTGCCGCGCGCGATCGACAGCGCGCTGGCGCAGACGCTGCCGGCCGAGGTCATCGTCTGCGACCACGGCAGCACCGACGCCACGCCGGCGGTGGCCGCGCGCTACGGCGATGCGATCCGTTACATCCGCCGCGAGCGTGACCAGGGCCCGATCGTCTGCTGGCGCGAGGGCGTCGAGAGCGCGTCCGGCGAACTCGTACATTTCAATTTCGACGACGATTGGAGCGATGCAGCGTTCGTGGAGCGCACTGTGCCGTTGCTGCGTGACGACGTCGGCTTGGTCTATACGCGCACGCTCATCCACCAGAGCGAAGGCACGCAGACGCGACTGATGCTGCGTCATCCGCCCGGCATCCGGCCGATGGCGCAGCTTGTGCAATTCCTGTTGCGCGAGAAACTGCCGATCAGCCCGGGCTGCGCGCTGTTTCGGCGCCGCGACGTGCTGAAGAACCTGGTCGCCGAAGTGCCGGGAGCGCGCGGACGCTACGGCCGCAATTCCGGCGTGGGCGAAGACCTGCTGCTGTTCCTGCTGGCCGCGCTCGACTATCCCTGTTACGGCCACGTACCCGAAGCGCTCGCAAATTTTCTCGCGCACCCCACCAGCATCACGACCGATGCCGGCGCGTCCGGACGCATGGGCGAACTTGCCGATGCATACACGCTGGCGAAGCAGTACTACCTCAGCCAACCGCGCGCCAGGCCGCAGCGCCGCGGAATCTCCGGCGCACTCATGCGCTTGCGCTGGAAAACCGCCCGAACCTGATGCTCCGGCCAGGGCCTCTGGACAGGCCCTAGGACGGAGTGGCCGCGCCGCTGCGTTCCGCATCGACCATAGCGCGCACAACTTGCGCCATGGTCCAGTTGGGACGCCACCCCAGCACCGCCGCAGCCTTGCCGGCGTTGCCGCGGCTGAATGCGATATCCGTGGGCCGGTACAGCGCCGGTGAACTGTCCGTGTGGTCGCGCCAGTTCAATCCCAGGTGTGAGAACGCCGCGGCGGCAAATTCCGCCAGCGAATGTTGTTGGCCAGTGGCGATGACGAAATCCCCGCCGTGCGGCTGCTGCAGCATCAGCCACATCGCCTCGACGTATTCCGGCGCCCAACCCCAGTCGCGGTGTATCTCCAGGTTGCCGAGCGTCAGCCGCTCACGGCTCCCTGCGGCAATGGCGCAGGCGGTTGCGACAATCTTGCGCGTCACGAAGCGACGCGAACGGAGCGGCGATTCATGGTTGAACAGGATTCCGGTGCTCGCGTGCAGCCCGTAGGCCTCGCGATAGTTGCTGACCAGCCAGTGTGCGGTGGCCTTGGCAATCGCGTACGGGCTGCGCGGATGAAAGGCCGTCGTCTCATTCGCCGCCTCACCATTGGTGTCACCGAAGCACTCGCCCGATCCCGCGCTGTACAACTTGATCGGCTTGCCGAGTATCCGCATCGCCTCCAGGAGGTTCAGCGTGCCCATCGAATTGCTCTCGAGCGTTTCCACCGGCTGCTCGAATGACAGGCCAACCGAACTCTGCCCCGCGAGGCTGTAGATCTCGTCGGGGGCGGCGCGAGTCAGCACCTGCAGCACGCTGCGGAAATCATTGCTGTCCATCGAGTGCTTGACGACATGCTCGTAGATACCGACGCGCCTCAGGTTTTCGAAGCTTCCCGCTTCGGCGTCGCGCGAGCTGCCGTGCACTTCATAGCCACGCTGATGCAGGAATCGGCACAGGTAGGCGCCGTCCTGTCCGGAAACTCCGCAGATGAGCGCGCGCATTGCGATTTAGCCTCGCCGCCAGATGGTTCGATCCGGGCCCTGGTCTTCGAGCTGTACGCCATCGGCTGCCAGCTCGGCTCGAATGCGATCGGCGGCGGCAAAATTGCGCGCCTTGCGCGCCGCGAGGCGCTCGGCGATTCGCGCTTCGATATCCTGTTCCGAAAGCGCCGGTGATGCAGCGTCGGACGCGTCGAAGACCGCTGCGCGCAGCTTGAACCACGATTCCGCATCGACCTGCAGCAGGCCCATCACGCCCGCGAGCCTGCGCATTTCGGCGGCGAGCACGGCAGCGAACGCGCCCTCGCCGGCCGCGCGCGCCGTGTTGATCTCGCGCGCCATGTCCTGCAGCACCGCGAAGGCCTCCGGGGTATTGAAGTCATCGTCGAGCACCGCCTCGAAGCGCTCGCGCGCCGTAGCTGCCGCCGCGCCGGCGGCATCCGCCTGCCTCCCCACAACGGCGGCGTTCGGCGCGGCAACGCCGCGCAGCGCGGTGTACAGGCGTGTCAGCATGGCGTCGGCTTGCTCGAGTTGCACCGTCGAGTAGTTGATCGGGCCGCGGTAGTGACTCGCGAGCAGGAACGCGCGCATCACCTCCGGATGGCGGAGCCGCGGAAACACCTCGCGCAGCGTAAAAAAATTGCCCAGCGACTTCGACATCTTGACGCTGTCGACGTTGACGAAGCCGTTGTGCATCCACAGGTTCGCGAATTGACGGCCTGCGCCGCAGGACTGCGCGATCTCGTTCTCGTGGTGCGGGAACTTCAGGTCCATCCCTCCCCCGTGGATGTCGAAATGATCGCCCAACAGCGCGCCCGACATCGCCGAGCACTCGATGTGCCAGCCCGGGCGGCCCTCTCCCCACGGCGAGCCCCAGGACGGCTCACCAGGCTTCGCGCGCTTCCAGAGCACGAAGTCGAGTGGGTCGCGCTTGTGCGCATCGACATCCACGCGCGCACCGGCCCGCAAGTCCTCGAGGCGCTTGCCCGACAGCCGGCCGTAGCCGGGGAAACGCGCAACCGCGTAGCAGACATCGCCATCCGCCGTCACGTAAGCCAGATCGCGGCGCAGCAGCTCCTCGATGAGCACGATGATGTTCGGAATGTGCGCTGTCGCGCGCGGCTCGTGATCGGGCGGCTCGCAGCCCAACTGCGTGCAGTCTTCCTCCATCGCCTGGATGAAGCGCGCGGTCAGCGCGTCGATCGGTTCGCCGTTGCTTGCCGCGCGCTGGATGATCTTGTCATCGATGTCAGTGATGTTGCGAACGTAGTTCACCACATAGCCACGATGGCGCAGGTAACGGCGCACCAGGTCGAACACCACGAGAAAGCGCGCGTGGCCGATGTGGCAATAATCGTAGACCGTGACGCCGCAGACGTACATGCCCACGCGGCCGGCAACGATCGGCTTGAGGACTTCCTTCTCGCCGGTCAGCGAATTGTGGATCCTGAGCGCGCTCATCGAATCCACGCACCGAGCCGCGCGCGCACGAGCGCGGGCGACATCGCCTTCAGGAGCGGCGCGAGTTCCGGCCCGTGCAGGCGTCCGGTCAGCGCGGCGCGCAGTGGCGCAAAAAACTCGACGCCCTTGCGCCCGCTCGCCGCGCGCAACGCTGCGAGCTGTGTCTCCTTGTCGGTCACCGCGCCGGTCACGGCGCGAAAAAAATCCACGCCGGCGCCTTCCGCCGCAGCGCGAGCATCGGCTTCCCAGCGCAACTCGCCGCCGAGCACGACGGGCAGCCAATCGGCCACTTCGCTTGCCGCAACGATATTCGGCAGCAATGCGGCTACGACCGCAGCGCGCTGCGCCGACGGCAGGTCGGCGGGCAAGAACGGCGCCAGCCACGCTTGCGTGTCCTGAGGCGACAGCGAGCGAACCCATAGCGACTGCCAGTGACGCAGTTGCACCGGGTCAAAATGCGCGCTCGCGCGCTGCAGATGCTTCGGGTCGAATTGCTCCGCCATGCCCGAGAGCGTCAGCGTGCTGTTGTCCGGGCAGGAATGGCCGAGTCGAAACAGCTGGTTGCAGATCGCCAGCGCACCGAACCCCAGTTCGCGCAGCTCGCGCACGGACTGCGCGCCGTTGCGCTTGGAAAGCGGCGCGCCATCGGCGCCCGTCAGCAGCGGCAAGTGCCCGTAGCGCGGGGTGCGCAGCTCCAGTGCCTCCAGCACCAACAGCTGGCGCGGCGTGTTGGCAAGGTGATCCTCGCCGCGCAGCACATGCGTGACCTGCATCAGCGAATCATCGACGGCGTTCGCGAAGAAAAATGCCGGCGTACCGTCTTCGCGCCGGATGACGAAATCGCCGATCAGCGCGGTGTCGACGTGCTGCGGCCCGTGCACCAGGTCATCGAACTGCAACATCCGGCCGGCGGGAATGCGAAACCGAAGCGCGGCGCGGGCGCCGGA
>JBOHZW010000312.1:0-6166 GCA_050738715.1 Steroidobacteraceae bacterium
GGGACCACGCGTCGCCACGCGCTTCGGCCGCAGCTTGCTCGAGCTCGGCGGCAACAACGCCGCGATCGTCACGCCGTCGGCCGACCTCGCCTTGAGCCTGCGCGCGATCGTGTTTGCGGCCGCGGGCACCGCGGGCCAGCGTTGCACGACGCTGCGCCGCCTGATCGTGCACCGGAGCCTGGCGGCTCAACTCAAAGGCATGCTGCGCAAGGCGTACGCGAGTTTGCCGGTCGGCTCGCCGCTGGAGCGTGACACGCTCGTCGGCCCGCTGATCGACGCGGCTGCATTCGTGCGCATGCAATCCGCGTTGGCCGCGGCGCGAACGGCCGGCGCCACGGTCACTGGTGGCGATCGGGTGGTTCCGGCCGGACTAGAAGGCGGCTATTACGTGCGCCCGGCACTCGTCGAAACCGAAACGCAGTTCGAGGCGATGCGCGAGGAAACCTTCGCGCCGATTCTCTACGTGCTGCCATACGACACGTTTGAGCAGGCGCTCGCACTGCAGAATGAGGTGCGCCAGGGGCTTTCATCGGCGATCTTCACCACCGACATGCGCGAGGCCGAGACTTTCCTTTCCGCGACCGGGAGCGATTGCGGCATCGCCAACGTGAACACCGGCCCGAGCGGCGCCGAGATTGGCGGCGCGTTCGGCGGCGAAAAGGAAACCGGCGGCGGGCGCGAATCCGGCAGTGATGCCTGGAAGACCTACATGCGCCGCCAGACGCAGACCGTCAATTATTCTTCCGCCATGCCGCTTGCGCAGGGCGTGCAGTTCCCAGTCGAATGAACGCGCTCGACCTGTTCGACCTGCGCGGGGCATTGAGCGAAGACGAACAGCTCGTGCAGGACAGCGTCGCGCGGCTCGTCGATGCACGCGTGCTACCGATTATTGCCGAGTGCTTCGAACAGCATCGTTTCCCGCGCGAACTGGTGCCGGAACTCGCCGCGCTCGGCCTGCTCGGCGCGAGCCTCGAGGGCTACGGATGCGCCGGCCTCAATGCGATCGCCAGCGGACTGATCTGCCTCGAGCTCGAGCGCGGTGATTCGGCGCTGCGCAGTTTTGTCTCAGTGCAGTCGTCGCTGGTCATGTATCCGATCCATGCCTACGGGTCTGAAGCGCAAAAGCAGCAATACCTGCCGCGCATGGCGCGCGGCGAACTGATCGGTTGTTTCGGGCTGACGGAGCCGCAAGGCGGCTCGGATCCCGCCAACATGAAGACACGCGCGCGCCGCAGCGGTGGCGACTGGCTGATCAGCGGCTCCAAGATGTGGATTACCAATGGCTCGATCGCCGATGCCTGCGTGTGCTGGGCAGACACCGAGGATGGCGTGCGCGGCTTCATCATCGACAAGGGTATGCCCGGCTTCACATCAACCGAAATCGAACACAAGTTCTCGCTGCGCGCCTCCAACACCGGCGCGCTGTTCTTCGACGAGGTGCGCGTGCCCGACTCGCAGCGCCTGCCTGGCGCCGCGGGCCTCAAGGGTCCGCTCTCGTGCCTGACGCAGGCGCGTTATGGAATCACCTGGGGCGTCGTCGGCGCTGCCCAGGCCTGCCTCGCGCAGCTGATCGAGTACACGGCCGGGCGCGAACTTTTTGGGCGCCCGCTGGCGCAGAACCAGGCGATACAGGTGAGGCTGGCCGAAATGGCCCGGGGCATCACTTGCGCTCAGATGCTGGCCCTGCAGCTCGGACGGCTGAAGGATCGCGGCGTGCTCGAGCCCGTGCAGGTCTCACTCGCCAAATGGAACAATTGCCGCATGGCGCTCGACGTGGCGCGCGACTGCCGCGACATGCTCGGTGCTGCCGGCATCAGCGCCGAGTACGCGCCGATCCGACACATGCTCAACCTCGAGAGTGTCATTACTTATGAAGGCACGCAGACCGTGCATCAACTCGCGGTTGGAAAAGCATTGACGGGGATAAGCGCGTTCTAGTCGAACCACGGGATGTCTTCATGAATGCGGAGCTGGGCAAGCGGCGGCGACGGTGGCCGTATGTGCTGTTGGTCATCGTGCTGGGTTTCGTCGGATACACGTGGGCCGCGTTGTCGTGGTCGTATGCCGATGGCGAGCGCGTCGGCATCCTGCAAAAATTCTCCCGCAAGGGCTGGATCTGCAAGACCTACGAGGGCGAACTGGCGCTATACGTCATCAGCGGCGTGACGCCGCAGATCTGGTACTACACGGTGCGCGATGCGACAGTCGCGGCGCGCATGAATGGTTCGCTTGGGCAGCGGGTGCGGCTGCATTACACGGAGCATCGCGGCATTCCCAGCGGCTGCTTCGGCGACACGGGTTATTTCGTCGACAGTGTGCAGCCGGTCGACGCGCCGATGGCAATGCCAGTTTCGCCCGGGCCTGCTGTGACGACGCAATAATAGTACGCTAGTACGACGTTTCAATTGTGGAGGACGCGCACATGGGCAAAGGTATGGATCGCAAGAAAGAGACGAAGAAGAAGCCGGCATTGACGCTGATGCAGAAGCGTGCTGCCAAGGCCGAGAAGAAAAAGAACAAGTAAACCTAGCCGCCGGCGCGCGCGCACCGAGCGGTGCGTCGCCGCGGACGCTCAGGTACTCAGGCCGAGCGCCAGCTCGCACGCGGCCAGTTCATCGCAACGGTCGCGGCTGTCCACGGTCGCAGTTTGCCAGGCCGCGCCAAGCTGCACATCAAGCTGTGCCGTGACAGCGGCGCGCAGTCGTTGTTGCACCGGCCGCCGGCGCAATTGCCCGTGCGCTTCATGGGCCTGGTCGGCGCAGGCGAGGATGCGGGCCGCGTCACCGAAACGGTGATCCCGGCACGCCAGACAGGCCATTGCATCAAGCACCGCGTACAACCGGCTGGCGTCGAGCCGGGACGCAAGCTCGCAGATCTCGGCGCCAGTCGCGCGCGCTTCATCGATCTCACCGGCGTCGAGCAGCGCGCAGAAATTCATGACCAGCAAGTCGAAGTGCGCGGCGCGTCGACCGGAGTGGCGCAGCGGCAATTCGAGCGGACGGCCGAGCTGCAACGCCGAGGCCGGATCGCCACAGGCGATGTCCAGCTCGACGATGCTGACACTGGCGGCCAGTGCCTGTCGTTCGCTGACGGTGAGCGCGTAGCGCACCGCGCGCCGATACGCGGCGCGCGCCGCCACGAAGTCGCCACTGTTCATCAGCACTGCTCCCTCGGCGAGGGCGCCGCAAGTGAGCAGGCGGGCCGGCCAGGACGGATCCTCGATGGACCGCGCGGCGTCGGTGGCCGCGCGCGCAGCCTTTTCGTCATCGCGGCAGCTGAACGCGAGCTGCGCGAGAGCGTAGTAGCGAGCGCGCTGGTCATCGGCCGCGGCGTGCATCGCGACCGCGAGTTCCGCCGCGTAGCGCGCGCGGTCGTATTGACGAGAAGCATCGTAGCTGGCGACCGCTTCCCAGAAGCGGCCGATCCGGGCCGGCGGCAGCGAATCCGATAACAGTGAGACAGCCTGCTCGAATCGATCGCGGCCTTCAGCCCGCAGTTCGGCTTCTACGAACAACGGCCACGCCGAACCGTACAGCGCCACGCCAAGTGCACGATCGTTGGCCGCCGCCCAATCGATGGCGGCGCGCACGTTGTCGAGTTCCGGCTCGTACCGATGCAGCCAGATGGCCTCATCCAGCGACCAATATTCCTGGTAGGCGGTATCGAGCATCTGCAGCATGGCGGCGGCCATGCGTCGTTGCGCGTCCGCCAGTTCACCGCCCGAGGCAAGCTTGGCCGCCGTGTAGTAGCGCGCGGTCTCAAGCAACGCGTAGCGAGGCGGCTCGGTCGGCAAAGCGGTGACGAGCGAGCGGTCGACCAGCCTGCCAACCAGGTCGATCGCCTCGGCGGTATCGATGATTTCGTCGGCGACGCTGCGTGAGGCCGTCGCCAGCGAGAAACTGCCGGCAAATGCGCCGAGCCGATTGAAGACGCGTTGCTCCGCTGCACTCAGCAGGCTGTAGCTCCAGTCGAATGCGGCATGCAAGGCGCCGTGGCGCGGCTCGGCGCCGCGCGTGGATGCCTTGAGCAACCGGAAGCGGTCATCGAGGCGCTCGAGCAATCCGCTGACGCCCAATGCCGGCACGCGCGCGGCCGCCAGTTCGATCGCCAGCGCGTTGCCATCGAGTCGGCGGCAGATTTCAACGACCGGAGCGCAATTCGCCGACGTCAACTCGAAGCGCCGATCGGCAGCCTGCGCGCGCTGCACAAACAGCTCGACCGCCGCAAAGTGCAACGCGTCCGCGGGCGTCACCGCGCCCGCGGGAAATTCCAGCAGTCCGAGCCGGTAGACCGTTTCGCCAGCTATCCCAAGGGGGGCCTGGCTCGTCACCAGCGCGCGCACACCCTGCGTTTGCAACACAAGCTCCGCCAGCGGCGCGGCGAGCGCATCGCCCAGGTGCTCAGCGCCGTCGAACAGCAACAACACAGGCACGTGTTCAAGCGCCTGGCGCAGTGCGGCGAAGCCCTCGCGTCCTTCCGGCAGCGCAATGCCCAGCGAGAGCGCGATGGCCGACGGCACATGCTGCAATTCACTGATCGGTTGCAGCGCAATCCACGCGGCTGCGCATCGCGGACGATCGCCTGCGCGCAACAGGATCTCCTGCGCGAGCCGGCTCTTGCCGGCGCCGGCGATGCCGACGATCGTCACCAGGCTCGTGCGATCGAGCAGCGCGTCCACTTCCTGCACATCGCGCTCACGGCCGATCAATGGACCGAGCCGATTCGGCCACGCGCGGCGTGGGACGGCGAGTGTCGCAACGGGGGTCTTGCTCGCAGTGGCGGCGGCGTCGCTCGCGGGCGCCATGGCGCCCGGATGCGTCACGGGCAACTCAAGCCGATAGCCGAATCCCGCGACCGTGCGGATCGCGCCGGCGCCGAGCACACGCCGCAGGCTTGCGATCTGCGCCGGCAGATTGTTCTCATCGACGTACAAGCGTGGCCATACGCGTTCGAGCAATGTCGCCTTGGTCACCAGGCGGCCATGGTTCTCAACCAGCACCAACAGCAGGTCGAAGGCGCGCGCGCCCAGCTCGGCGTTCCTGCCATCGATCGATAGCACCCGTTCCGACGGGTGCAGATCGTATCCGCCGACGCGGATGGGGCGAGCCGCGCCTGGCGGTAAGCTGTTGATATTTAAATCCTTTATTCGGCTGGCGGCGGAGCAGATGCTTTTTAGAATAATTTCAGGCGCAATTCAAGACGCGGGCAGCCCTGGATGGCGATCCTAGCAGCGCGATACGCAAATCAATTCAACGTCAGTTCAACACACGGAGATGGAAATGCCCAAGTTTGTAATCGAACGTGATATCCCCGGCGCCGGCAAGCTGGGCCCCGCCGAGCTCAAGGCCATTTCACTGAAGTCGTGTGGAGTGCTCAGCAGCTTAGGCCCCAGCGTGAACTGGATCCAGAGCTATGTCACCAGCGACAAGCTTTATTGCATCTACCACGCAACCGATGAATCGCTGGTGCGCAGGCACGCTGAACTGGGCGGGTTTCCCGCCAACCGGATCTCGCGGGTAACCGCTGTCATCGATCCGGCAACGTCAGAGTAGGGCTGCGCGCTCGCAATTTCCAGGTGCTGATCGGATCGCCATCCAACGATAACTTTCCAGGAGACTGAAATGAAAACAATGATTGCCCTGTTGCCCGTACTTTTCTTCGCCCCCGCGTTTGCCGGTGACAGCGGCGCAGCGGCGGATGCGACGCACGCCATGGCGTCGTCGCATCGCTACCTGATTGAACGGACCTTTCCGGCCGGCGCGCTCGACGGGCTGGACTCGGCCGGCAAGGCCAAGATCAATGCGACCAACGCCAAGTACGGCGTGCAATGGGTCATGTCCTACGCGAACGCCGCGAAGACAAAGACCTATTGCATCTACAAGGCGCCGAGTGAAGCTGCGGTTCGCGACGCGGCCAAGGCCAACGCCATCCCGGTCGATACCGTCACCGAGGTTCCGGTGACATTGATGCCGAAGTAACGCGATGTGAAAGTGGCGTGGTGTGATGGCGTTGAATGCCGCTATCACACCTCGTCGCCGCGCAGCACGGCGAAAGCCTGCTCCATCGCCTGGCGCCGCAGGTGCGCCTCGAAGACCGCCGCAACACTGATCCATTCACCCGCGTCCGCCGATTCGTCGCCGCTCGTCACGACGGGCTTGATCAAGCC
>JBOHZW010000313.1:0-2345 GCA_050738715.1 Steroidobacteraceae bacterium
CCTGCGCGGATTCCTGACCGCGGTGCAGCAGCGGCGTCGGCGAGCGGGCGAATCGGTGCCGCACGCGTGAGCGAGGAGCGCATGGGATACACCAGCACCATCTACCTTGACTACGCGGCGACGACCCCCGTCGATCCGCAGGTGGCGGCGCGCATGGCCGAATGTCTGACCGCCGACGGCGTATTCGGCAATCCCGCCTCGACGCATCGCTACGGACGCGAGGCGCGGGCACTCGTCGAGGCGGCGCGCGGCCAGGTGGCAGCACTCATCGGTGCGCGCTCGAGCGATGTGATCTTCACATCCGGCGCCACCGAGGCGAACAACCTCGCCATCCTCGGGCTGGCGCGCGGCGCGCGTGCAGCGCAGGCGGCGCAGGCGGCGCGCGCAGGCCGCAATCACGGCAACGGCGGCGCGCCGGCGGTGCACGTGATCAGTTCGCGCACCGAGCACAAGGCGGTGCTCGATCCGTGTCGCCAGCTCGAGAACGAAGGATTCGCCGTTACGCTGCTGACGCCCGACGATGATGGCCGCGTGACGCCCGCGCAGCTGCGCGATGCGCTCCGCCCCGAAACCGCGCTGGTCTCGTTGATGCATGCCAACAACGAGACCGGTGCGATCCAGGACATTGCCGCGTACGGCGCGATCTGCCGCGCGCACGGCGCAGCGTTGCACGTCGACGCGGCGCAGTCGGCAGGCAAGCTGGCCATAGACGTCAAGGCGATGGGCATTGCGTTGTTGTCATTCACGGCGCACAAACTGTATGGACCTAAGGGCATCGGTGCGTTGTACGTCGAGCCTGCGCACCGCGTCAGGCTGCAGCCGTTGCTGTACGGCGGCGGGCATGAGCGCGGTGTTCGTTCGGGGACGCTTGCGGTGCACCAGATTGTCGGATTTGGGCTCGCCTGCGAACTCGCCGCGCAACGCATGTCCGGGGAGTCGGCGCGGCAGGCGCAACTGCGCGCGCGCTTGTGGGCGGGCATCGGCGCGATTCCCGGCGCGCTGCTCAACAGCCCGGCCGCCGCTTGCCTGCCCGGTGTGCTCAACGTGTCGTTTTCCGGCATCGAAGGCGAGAGCCTGTTGTTCGGCCTTGCGGAGCTGGCGCTGGCGAGCGGCTCGGCCTGTAATTCCGACAGCGATGAACCCTCGTACGTGCTGCGGGCGCTCGGTCGCGATCGCGAGACCGCGCAAAGCGCCCTGCGATTCAGCCTTGGAGCCGGGAGCAGCGCCGCAGACATCGATCTCGCCATTGCGGCCGTGCGGCGCGAAGTGCTGCGTCTGCGGGCCGTAGCGCAGGGCGAGGACGTCGCCGCCGCCGCAATGGTTTCCGGCGAGGCGGGCACGCGTGAATCCGGCACCTGGGTGCGCTTTATGTTGAACCTCGACGGCGAGCGGATTGCCGGCGCCAGCCACCAGGCCTATGGCTGCCCGCAAACGCTGGCGACCTGCGAATGGCTGGCCGCGCAGCTACCGGGACGCGCCTGGCGCGAGCCAGCACTGGGGGGCGCGCTAGACTGGGTTCGCGCACGCGAGCTGCCCGCCGACCGCCTGACGCGGCTCCTGGTCATCGAAGACGCGCTGCGCGCTGCGCTGGGTGCGGCCGCACAGCGCCAGCAGCCCTAGGAGGAGTACAATTGCCCCTCGAGGAACATCGCCTGCCATGAGCATTTCACTGACAGCTTCCGCGGCCGACCGCGTCCGCAATCACCTGGCCCACCGGGGGCACGGCATTGGTCTGCGCCTTGCCATAAAGACCACCGGCTGCTCGGGCTACAGCTACGTCATCGACTATGCCGACGCGGCCGCGCCCGGCGACCTGGTGTTCGAGGACCAGGGCGTACGCGTATTCGTCGATAGCGAGAGTTACCCGATGCTCGATGGCACCCGCGTCGATTTCGTCCGCAAGGGATTGAACGAGTCGTTCCAGTTCGCCAATCCCAACGTCAAGGCCGAATGTGGCTGCGGCGAGAGCTTCACGGTCTAAAAAACCTTTCCCTTCCGGTACTTCCGCCGGCTACGTGATTGCTGGACGAGCCCCTGAGCGGCTAAACTTGCCGGCCCTTTTCACTGGCCTGCCCTCGTTTCCAAGGAGTACTGCCGATGGCGCTCGAGCGCACCCTTTCCATCGTCAAGCCCGACGGTGTTGCCCGCAACCTGATCGGTGACGTCTACATGCGTTTCGAGCGCGCGGGGCTGCGCATCGTCGCATCCCGCATGCTGCACCTGTCGACGTCCCAGGCCGAAGCCTTTTACGAGGTGCATCGCGAGCGTCCGTTCTACAAGGACCTGGTGCGCTATATGTCATCGGGCCCCGTGATCGCGCAGGTGCTCGAGGGCGACAATGCGAT
>JBOHZW010000314.1:0-4009 GCA_050738715.1 Steroidobacteraceae bacterium
CATCGCGTCCGAGCCGCTGCGGCGTCAACGTGTACTCGAAGCCGCCGTCACGCAGGAATGCCAGCACGCGCGCGACGAACGCCGATGCGTCGGCCGATTGCGCGCGTAATTTCTCGGCCAGTGCGCGCGAACGCGGATTGCGCTCGCGCGGCAGTGCCAGGTCGACCTGCCGCGTTTCGTCAGAAAGCGCTTCGCGATCGGTCGCCTGGGGAAAGGCCACGAGTTCGTAGCTGCGCGCCTGCAGGATCGGGCGGCGCGAGATGAGCTGGTAGTCGGCGCTTTGGGTGATGGATGGATCGGGCGGAGGCGCCGTCAGTTCGAGCGCGACCACGGTGTAGTGCGTGTTGGGTTCCAGCGTTTCGCTGTAGTGGTAGGCGGGTCCCGCATAGTCCAGCGCCGGCTCAGCTGCCGCGCCACCGTGATGGCGCCGCCACGTGTAGCCATCGAAATCATGCAACACCGGGCCGCGCCAATAGCGTTGCCTCACGGGCGGCGGCGCGCCATCAAAGCGCGCGCGCAAGGCCGGTTCGTCGGATTCGGCCAGTCGCGCGATGCGGCCCGGGCTCATTTCGTCGCCGAGGCCGGTGATCGCTTCATCGTCGCCGGAGATCGCCCAGAATGCGCCGGGCAAGCGCGGGAAAAACAGGAAGCACAGGATCGCGAGCGGCACCGCGTACAACAGCTGCCGCGCCGATTCGCGCAGCAATGTCGGCACCGCGACCGTGGCGCCCCCGGCAAGAGCACGGAGCGAAGCGGCTATCAACCACAGCGACAGCGCATACAGCGGCAGGCGCCACAGTTGCTGCCGGTCGAGGCAGGCCGCCAGCAGCAGGAACATGGTCGCGCCGCTGATCACGAACCAGTCCCGGCGGCTCCGCGCTTCGAACAGCTTGGCAGCCGTCATCGCGGTGAGCAGCGTCGCGCCCGCGGACAATCCGTTCAGCGTGTGGAAGCTCAGCGCGACGCCGGCCGCCACGAGCAGCGCGAAGGCGATGCGCGTGATGTGCCCGGGCTGCGGAAGACCGCGCAGCAGGGCGCGCAGGTGCCAGCCCATGGCGAGCGCCAGCATCGGCAGGCACCACCACGCCAGGTGGTGCGCATTGACCAGCGCGGTGAGCGAGAGCGCAACGATCGGCAACAGCGATGCGCCGCGCCCAGCGTGCAGCCATTTCATGTCGCGGCCTCGCCGTACAGCGCGAGCGCTCGCAACACTATCGCGCGGTGCGCCGCGCCGCGTCCGAGTGGCACTTCGGCGCCGGGCAGCGCAAGGCCGCAGGCTGCATCCAGTCGCGCGCATTCACTGATCCAGGCCGCGAGCTGGCTCAGGCGTGCTTCCAAGTCGAGCGATTCGAGTCCACGGAAGCTGAACAGGTAATCGCTCCCACCGCTCCCCGCGTACTGCGCGACCATGAGCGGGGCGCCGCGGGCCCAGGATTTCCAGGCAATGCCGCGTGGGCTATCGCCGCTCTGGTAGGGGCGCAATCCCGCCCACTCCTCTTCGCCCGGTGAGGCGGCGTTCGACTGTTGGGCGAGCCTGCCCGCGCCCGGCGCCGGCAGCGCGCGCGTACCGGCGATGCGCGGATAAATCACGACTTCCACCGGCAGGTAAAGCCAGGTCCAGCAGCGAAAAAAACCGAACGGCGCGGTAGTCGACAGCTCGATGCGCTCGAGTTTGTGGCGCCCGCGGCGCGCGCCGTGGAATTTCACCTGCACGCTCGCGGCGCCGTGTCGATCTACATCGAACCCGGAGTCTCCCAGTCCAGGCGTGCGCGCCGCGAGCGCGCGGCGCGGCAATGGCGTCGCATTGACGAAGCGGAGTTGCACCAGACCTTCATCGCCCGCGTGGCAATCGTCGGCCTGCGCCTGTGCGAGTTCCAGCCCCTGGAGCGTGCGCTGGCATTCGTGCATGCCCACGACCATGAATCCGCCCACCATGAAAGTGAGGAACAGCGCCAGGCTATTGCTGTAGTTGAGCCCGGCTACGAGCATGACGAAGGCGAGCAGCGCAAACGCGATACCCGCTCGTGTGGGCAGGATGTACAAGCGCCGTCCCAGCAGCGTCAGCGGCAGGGCGTCAGTGCCCTGGCGCTTGCGTGCCCATCGCTCGACGCGCCCTGCCAATCGGCCTCGCAACGCGGCGAACACGGAGCTAGATGGGCACCGGCACCGCGGCGAGCAACTCGGTGGCTAGCCGTGCACCGTGGCCGACCGGGACGCCGGCGTCGCGTTGTTCTAGGCGATGCGCGGCAACCGAGGGCAGCACCGCCTGCACATGCTCGGGCATGACGGAGCGCTCCTCGGCGATCAGGGCCCAGCCCTGCGCAGCGCGCACCAGGCCTTGCGCCGCGCGCGGCGACAGCCCCAGCTGGAACATCGAGCGCGACTTCGCGACGATGGCCTGCACGTAGTCGAGGAGCGCGGCGCTGACGTAGATCGCGCGCAGTGCACGTTGCGCCGCGAGCAGGTCCTGCGGATTGAGCACGGCGTTCGTGGCTTCGAGCAGCTCGTGGCGGTCGCCTGCGAGCAGCAGCGCACGCTCCGCGTCGCGATCTGGGTAGCCGAGGCTGACGCGCATCAGGAAACGGTCGAGCTGCGATTCGGGCAGGCCGAATGCGCCCAGCTGCTCGTGCGGGTTTTGCGTCGCGACGACGAAAAACGGCTCGGGCAGCGGATGCGTCTCGCCATCGATGCTGACCTGTCGCTCTTCCATGGCTTCGAGCAGCGCGCTCTGTGCCTTGGGACTTGCGCGGTTGATCTCATCGGCCAGCAGCAGCTGCGTGAACACCGGCCCGCTGCGGAACTGGAACTGCTGCGTGTTGCGGTTGAATACCGAGACGCCGACGACATCGGCGGGCAGCAGGTCGCTGGTGAACTGGAGCCGCCGCCAGTCGAGGCCGAGCACGCGAGCCAGCGTATGCGCGAGCATCGTCTTGCCGACGCCCGGCACGTCCTCGAGCAGCAGGTGGCCGCGCGCCAGCAGACAGGCCATGCTCAGCCGGATCTGAGTGGGCTTGCCGAGTATGACGCCCTCGACCGCCGCAACCGCTTCGCGCAGGCGCCTCATGACTGGAGCGAGCGCACTTGCGTGAGCTGGCGCTCGAGTCCGGCGAGCGTCTGGCCGAAATCAGCGAGGCGCGCGCGTTCCTGCTCGACGACCGCCGCGGGTGCGCTACGCGTGAAATTCTCGTTGCCGAGTTTTGCTTCGGCCCTGGCGATTTCGGCGCGCGTCTTGCGGATGCTCTTGTCGAGCCGCGCCAATTCCGCGACCGGATCGATGAGTCCCGCCATGGGCACCAGCAATGTCAGGCTTCCGGCCATTGCGGCGGCGGCCGGTGGCGCCTGGGCATCGTCCGCGAGCAGTTGCGGCGCTTCGATGCCGGCGAGGCGCATCAGCAGTGTGCCGTGCAAAGCAGCAAGCTCGCGATCGGCGGCGCTGGCATGCTGCAACAGCAACGGGAGTTTCCGCGCCGGGCTGATGTCCATTTCGCCGCGAATCTGCCGCACGCCCAGCACGACCTTCATCAACCATTGCATGTCCGATTCCGCCTGTGAATCGGCGGGAAAATCGGCTGCGCGCGGCCACGCGGCCAGCATGATGCTCGGCGCGTTCGCAGCAGCGGCCAGCGGCGCGACCCGCTGCCAGATTTCCTCGGTGATGAACGGCATCAGCGGATGCAGTGCCCGCAACAGCGTTTCGAGCACCGAAAGCAGCGTCTGACGCGCCGCGCGCTGTTGCGCCGCGCTGCCGCCCGCGCCCTGCAGCACGGGCTTGGCGAGCTCGAGGTACCAGTCACAGTACTCGTGCCACGTGAAGTCGTACAGCGCCGTTGCGGCGAAATCGAAGCGATAGGCAGTGATGGCGGCGTCAACTGCGCCGATGGTCGCACCCAGGCGCGAGCGGATCCAGCGATCGGCCATTGACGGTTCGAGCAGCCCTTCGGCAGGCAGTGCGCCGGTCTGTTCCACGCACAGCAGCACGAAGCGCGCGGCGTTCCACAGCTTGTTGCAG
>JBOHZW010000315.1:0-3289 GCA_050738715.1 Steroidobacteraceae bacterium
AGATAGTTGTGGTCGAGCTCCGGTTGCTCGGACGCATCGATCGGATCGCTCCCGCGCAACAGGCACAACGCCAGGAACGCCTCCATGAAATGCATTTCGTCGACACAAACGCCAGTGGGCTCGAAGATACAGATGTCGAGCACGCGCACCTCTACGTATTCGACGCCGCCGCGCGCGAGCGCGCGTATCGTCGTCTCGCCGGCGCGCGGCGCGCGCTTCGGACGGATGCTGCTGTAGAACTCGTTCTCGATCTGCAGGATGTTCGCATTGAGCTGTCGATACTCTCCGTTGACGACCACGCCCAGTGCCGCGAACGGCGGATGCACGGTGTGCGTCGCGCGTTGCAGGTCGCGCAGGTAATCGGGCAGCGAATTCACGGAGACATTGACCGCCGACTGGTTGCGGTTGCGATACCCGAGATCACTCATGCGAAGCGAGGTCGCATGCGGCAGGTGCAGCGTGCCCGGACCCAGCGGTTCGAGTTCCGGATCCGCGGGCGTCGGCAGGAAGCTGGCACACAGCGCCGGCGAAACGCCGAACAAATAAAGCGCCAGCCAGCCGTGGCGCCGGTAGTTGCGCACCAGGTCGAAGTAGCTTGCCGACATGAAGTCGGATCCGGGCGCGGATTTCTCCAAAACTTCGGCCCACAGCGGCCAGAAGCGATCGGGGAATGAAAAATTGAAATGCGCGCCGGCAATCGCCTGCATCAGTCCGCCGTAGCGCGTTTGCAGTCCGCGGCGGTAGACCTCCTTGAAATGCCCGCGATGCGAACGGCCGTAGCGGGCAATCGGCACCTCGGCTTCGCCTGCGATCTCGCCCGGCATCGAACCGGCCCAGAACATTTCATCGCCGAGGTGCCGCGCGACGAAGTGATGCAGGTCGGCCAGGTATTGCGACAGTGCGGCGTTGTCCGTGAAGGTCGGCGTGACCAGTTCGAGGAGCGACTCGGAATAGTCGGTCGTGATGTGCGGATTGCACAGTGCGCTGCCGAGCGTTGCCGGATGCTCTCGCGCGGAGACGCGGCCTTCCGGCGTAGTGCGCAGGCCCTCGCGCTCGAGGCCGCGGCGGCCGCGCGCCAGCGCCGCGCCGTGCTCGCGGGTGTTGACCAGCGCAGCCAGCCGTCGCTCGAAAACGCGGTCGATCACCGCTCGCGCCATGCCAGGACCTCTTGGGAAGCTGTGGCCGTGCAGTTCCGGCCGCAAGCTGGCATTCTACGCGACCAGCGCCGCTCCCGGCGGCGCCCGCATTCCTGGAGGCCATCATGCTGACCCTTGCAGCACCCAGGCGCGTCGCCATCGTTGGCGGCAGCCGCATTCCGTTCGCGCGCTCTCATGGTGCCTACGCGGGCCAGTCCAACCAGGAGCTGCTGACCGCCGCGCTGCATTCGGTGGTCGAACGCTTCCACCTGCAGGGCCATCGTCTCGGCGATGTGATCGGCGGCGCGGTCATCAAGCACTCGAAGGATTTCAATCTGGTGCGCGAGTCGGTGCTGTCCACTGAGCTCGATCCGCAGACGCCGGGCCTCGACATCCAGCGCGCCTGCGGCACCGGCCTCGAGGCGGCAATCCTCGTTGCGAACAAGATCGCGCTTGGGCAGATCGACGCCGGCATCGCCTGCGGGGTCGACACCGTCAGCGATCCGCCGGTCGTGTTCCCGAATTCCTATCGCGAGCTGCTGATGAAGAGCTATCGCGGCCGCAGTTTTTTCCAGCGGCTCGCGCCCTGGTTCAGCCTGCGCCCGCGCGACCTCAAGCCGATCCTGCCGGCGGTGATCGAGCCGCGCACCGGATTGTCGATGGGGCAGAGCTGCGAGCAGATGGCACGCACCTGGAATATTTCGCGCGCCGACCAGGATCGGCTCGCCTGCGCCAGTCACGTGAAAGCGGCGGCCGCGTGGAAGGACGGGTTCTACGATGACCTGGTGGTGGAGCACGCCGGACTGAAACGCGACAACAATGTGCGCCCCGACACGACGGTGGAAAAACTGGCGACGCTGCGTCCAGTGTTCGACAGCAGCGGCAAGGGCACGCTGACCGCGGGCAACAGCACGCCGCTCACCGACGGCGCGGCCGCGGTGCTGCTCGCCTCCGAACAGTGGGCGAGCGAACACAAGCTGCCGGTGTTGGCTTACTTGCGCGCCGGCAAGAGCTGGGCGGTCGACTTCGCCACCGGCAATGAAGGATTGCTGATGGCGCCGGCGTACGCGATGTCATCGATGCTCAACGACGTGCAGCTCTCGCTGCAGGATTTTGACTACTACGAATTGCACGAGGCTTTCGCGGCGCAAGTGCTGTGCACGCTGAAGGCCTGGGAATCACCGCAGTTCTGCCGTGACCGGCTGGGCCGTTCGCAGCCGCTGGGCAGCATCGCGCCGGAGAAGATCAACGTGAAGGGCGGCAGCGTCGCGCTCGGTCATCCATTCGCAGCCACCGGGGGTCGCATTCTCACCGCGCTCGCCAAGCTCCTTGCCAATGATGGGCAGGCGAAGCGCGGCGTCATTTCGGTATGCACGGCCGGCGGCATGGGCGTCACGGCGATCGTGGAACGCGCCTGATGCTGCGCACGAATTTCGCCTCGGGATCACCGTGGGAACCGATCGTCGGTTATTCGCGCGCGGTGCGAGCGGGCGATTACGTGCATGTGTCGGGCACGACTGCGCTCGGTGCCGATGGCAAGCTCGTCGGCATTGGCGACGCGGCGGCACAGACGGTGCAGATATTGAAGAACATCGACGCCGCCCTGGTGCGCGCCGGCGCTACGCTGGCGCAAGTCGTGCGCACGCGCATCTACGTGACCAACATTTCCGACTGGGAGCCGATCGGACGCGCGCATGGCGCCGTGTTCGCCGCGATCCGTCCGACGACCAGCATGGTCGAGGTCAGCAAGCTGATTGCGCCGGACATGCTGGTCGAGATCGAAGCCGACGCCTGGCTCGGCAGTTAGGGCCTGTTCATACCCGGCACAGCGATGTCGACCGCAAGATGGGAAACGCTGATGGCGCGCGACGGACATCAGTTCGCCGCGTACCTGGCCCCGGCCGCCAAGCCGGTGCGAGGCGCAGTCGTCGTGCTGCAGGAAATCTTCGGCGTCAACGCGCACATCCGCTCGGTCGTCGAACAATACGCGGCCGCGGGTTTCCTGGCGATTGCGCCGGCGTTGTTCGATCGCATCGGCCGCAACATCGAATTGGGCTACGGCCCGAAGGACATGGAACAGGGCACCGGCTACCGGCTGCAAGTCAATGAAGCGAAGGCGCTGCTAGATATCGGCGCGGCGATCAATGTCGTGC
>JBOHZW010000316.1:0-1508 GCA_050738715.1 Steroidobacteraceae bacterium
GTCTCGACATCGGCGCGATGACCGTGTTCCTGTTCTGCTTCCGCGAGCGCGAAGACCTGATGGATTGCTACGAGGCCGTCTCGGGCACGCGCATGCATGCGACCTACTACCGGCCGGGCGGCGTGCACCGCGACCTGCCGGATGCGATGCCGCGCTATCGCGCCTCGCGCTGGCGTTCGGAAGCTGATGCGGCACGGCTCAATGAAGCGCGTGCCGGTTCGCTGCTCGATTTCATCGAGGATTTCACCCGCCGTTTCCCGGCCTGCGTCGATGAGTACGAGACGCTGCTGACCGACAACCGCATCTGGAAGCAACGCACCGTCAACATCGGCGTCGTGCCGGCCGAGCGCGCGATCCAGCTCGGCTTCACCGGACCGATGCTACGTGGCTCGGGCGTCGAGTGGGACCTGCGCAAAAAGCAGCCCTACGAAGTCTACGACGCAATGGATTTCGACATCCCGGTCGGGCGCAACGGTGACTGCTACGACCGCTACCTGGTGCGCGTCGCGGAGATGCGCCAGTCCAACCGCATCGTCCAGCAATGCATCGCGTGGCTGCGCGCGAATCCCGGTGAGACGATGATCGATGATCGCAAGGTGCGCGCGCCGCGGCGCGAGGAAATGAAAGGCGACATGGAATCGCTGATCCATCATTTCAAGTTCATGACTGAAGGTTTCTGCGTGCCGGAAGGCGAGACCTATGCCGCCGTCGAGGCGCCGAAAGGCGAGTTTGGCGTTTACCTCGTGTCGGATGGCGCGAACAAACCGTACCGGCTCAAGTGCCGCGCGCCGGGCTTCGCGCATCTGGCGGCGCTGAGTGAAATGGTGACCGGACACATGCTGGCTGATGTCGTCGCCGTCATCGGCACGCAGGACATCGTCTTCGGGGAGATCGACCGCTGATGAGCACCATCGACGGCACGATGAACTCGCCATTGCCGCCGGCCAAGCTGTCGGCGCATACGCGCGCGGAAATCGATCATTGGGTCGCGCGCTTTCCGGCAGGGAGGCAGCGCTCGGCGGTGCTTTCGGCGTTGCGTGCCGCGCAGGAACAGAACCAGGGTCATCTCACTGTGCCG
Organism: Steroidobacteraceae bacterium; assembly: GCA_050738715.1. Lineage (GTDB taxonomy): Bacteria > Pseudomonadota > Gammaproteobacteria > Steroidobacterales > Steroidobacteraceae > FEN-1191. The sequence continues at coordinate 1,079 of JBOHZW010000316.1, forward strand.
TTGATGGATGCGGTGGCTGCGTACCTGCAGCTGCCGCCCATCCAGGTCTATGAGGCCGCGACGTTTTATTCGATGTTCGAGACACACCCTTGCGGCCGCCATCACGTGAGCGTGTGCACCAATATTTCCTGCATGCTGCGCGGCGGCGAGGAATTGCTCGCGCATGTCGAGCAATATCTGGGCATCAAGGTCGGCGAGAGCACGAGCGATGGCCGCATCTTTTTGAAACAGGAAGAAGAGTGCCTGGCTGCCTGCACCGGCGGTCCGATGATGATGGTCGACCACGACTATCACGAGCACCTGACGAACGACAGCGCCGATCGCATCCTCGACGAGCTGAAGTAGGAATTGCGCATGGGAGCATGGGACGACAAGCGGAACCTGGTGTGCCTCGAGCCGATCAAGCTCGAGCAATCCTGGACGCTCAAGA
>JBOHZW010000317.1:0-3179 GCA_050738715.1 Steroidobacteraceae bacterium
TCCTGTGATGCTCGCGTATTCCGCGCGCAACCGTTCCGCGTCGATCCGCATTCCGTGGGTCTCCAGCCCGAAGGCGCGCCGCATCGAGGTGCGCTTCCCTGATTCGGCGGCGAACCCGTACTTCGCGTTTGCGGCGATGATGATGGCGGGGCTCGATGGCATCCAGAACAAGATGCACCCGGGCGATCCGGCCGACAAGGACCTGTACGACCTCGAGCCCGAGGAGGCGAAACATATCCCGCAGGTTTGCCACTCGCTCGACATGGCGATCGAGAACCTGGACAAGGACCGCGAGTTCCTCAAGCGCGGCGGCGTTTTCACGGACGACGTGATCGACGCGTACATATCCCTCAAAAACCAGGAAGTGCAGCGCTACCGCATGTCGACGCATCCGTGCGAACTCGACATGTATTACAGCGTTTAGCGACATAAGACGGCCTGGCGTGCATTACAAATGGGTGAGGGTCCTCAAAAGACCGTCACCCGTTTGTACGCCGGAGCTGGGTGGGACTATGCTGTCTCCCCGTGAACACCCGCAAGGCAATGTGGAGCCTGTTGGCAGTCGTGATCGCTTCCGTTGCGATCGGATCGACCATTACGTATCGCTGGACGGATGCCGACGGCGTGCATTACTCCGACCAACCGCACGCGGGCGCCGAGAAAATCGTGCTCGGCACGCCGCAGACCTACAGCGGCTCCGATTCCGCGCCGACGGTTTCGAGCGGCAACTCAGTGCGTCGCGCGCGCAACGACGATGGCTTCCACTACGACAGCTGCGCAGTCGTGCAGCCGGCGCAGGACCAGGTGCTGATCGACGTCGAATCGGTGACGATTGCCGTGCAACCGCGGCCGGCGAAGCGCAGCACCGATCGCATCGAACTGAGCATGGACGGACAGGCGATGGCGGCGGGAACCACGGACCAGCAGGAATTCAAGATCTCGCCGATCGATCGCGGCACGCACATCGTGGCCGCAACGATTCGCGACGGCGATGGCAAGAACCTCTGCCAGTCGTCCGCGATCAGTTTCCACGTGCGCCAGCCTTCCGTGCTGGCGCCGTTGAACCCGAACAATCCCAACCGCAAGCACTGATCGCGTGGTGCAGCCGTGGCTGCTGAAGCGCCGATCGCTTCGCCGCTCGGCCATTTCGACGCGCGCGAAATGCTCGATGCGCTCGCTACCGGCCTCATGGTGCTCGATGCACAGCTGTGCGTCGTGTACGCGAACGTCAGCGCGCAGGATCTGCTGTCCTTAAGCCTGCGCCAGACGCGCGGCCATCCGGTCAGCCAGCTGTTCGCAGCGCCGCAATCGTTGGTGGAACTGCTGCGGCGCGCGCTCGACAGCGGCGAAACCTGCGCGGGGCATGAATTCACGCTGACGCCGATCGCCACGCTGCCGGCCGCGCCGGCGCCGATCGTCGTCGACATCACGGCGACACCGCTTACCGGCCAGGTGACCGGCATGCATCTGTTGCTCGAACTCACCGATGCGCGCATGCGCCAGCGCATCACGCGCGAGACCGAACTGCTCTCGCGCGTCGATGGCAATCGCCTCATGGTGCGGCAGCTCGCGCACGAAATCAGGAATCCGCTGGGCGGGCTGCGCGGCGCTGCGCAATTGCTGGAGCGCGAGCTCGCCGAGCCGGGCCTCAAGGAATACACGAACATCATCATCAACGAGGCCGACCGACTGCGCGCGCTCGTCGACACGATGCTGGGGCCCGCCGGTCCGCCGCGCAAGCAGGCGATCAGCGTGCACGAGCTGTGCGAGCACGTGTATCAACTGCTGCGAAGCGAAGCGGCGAACGACGTCGACATCGATCGCGACTACGATCCGAGCGTGCCGGATGGACGCTTCGATCGCAACGAGATCATCCAGGCGCTGCTCAACATCGGGCGCAATTCGCTGCAGGCGCTGCCGGGACGCGGCCGCGTCGTGCTGCGCACGCGCACGCAATCGAATCTCAACATCGGACTGGCGCGCCATCGACTCGTCGTGTGCGTGCAGATCGAGGATGACGGTCCGGGCGTGCCCGCCGACCTGCACAACACGCTGTTTTATCCGCTGGTTACCGGCAAGGCCGAGGGCACGGGCCTTGGATTGTCGGTCGCCCAGGACATGGTGGCGCGCCACGGCGGCATCATCGAATTCGAAAGCCGTCCGGGCCACACCGTGTTCTCGATCCTGTTACCGCTGGAGGATGCCGCATGAATGCAGAACTGCTGCAGGTCTGGCTCGTCGACGACGACGCCTCGATCCGCTGGGTGCTGGAGCGCGCGCTGCGCAACGGCGGCATGTCGACGACCGCATTTGAGGCGGCCGAACCGGTCCTGACCGCGCTGCGCACAGGCTCGCCCGATGTGTTGATCACCGATGTGCGCATGGCCGGCCAATCCGGCATTGACCTGCTCAAGCGCGTGCACGCGAGTCATCCGGCGTTGCCGGTCATCGTCATGACCGCGCACTCCGACCTGGGCACGACCGTGTCGGCGTACGAGAGCGGCGCGTTCGAATACCTGCCGAAACCCTTCGACATCGACCATGCCGTCGAGCTGGTGCGCCGCGCGGCGCACGCGGGCGATAAGCCGGCCGGCGCTGGCGGCGCGCGCGGGGTGGCGATTCCTCCCTTGCTCGGGCGCGCCAGCGCCATGCAGCAGGTATTTCGCGCCATCGGGAGACTGTCGAAGACCAGTGTCAATGTGCTGGTCACCGGCGAGTCGGGCACCGGCAAGGAGCTGGTCGCACGCGCGTTGCACGAGCACAGTCCGCGCGCCGGCAAACCGTTCATCGCGCTGAACATGTCGGCGATTCCGGCCGAGCTGCTCGAGTCCGAATTGTTCGGCCACGAGAAAGGTTCGTTCACCGGCGCCGACAGCCTGCGGCGCGGGCGCTTTGAACAGGCCGATGGCGGCTCGCTGTTCCTCGACGAGATCGGCGACATGTCATTGCCGTTGCAGACACGCCTGCTGCGCGTGCTCGCCGAAGGCGAGTTCTATCGTGTCGGCGGCCAGGCGCCGGTACGCGTCGACGTGCGTGTCATTGCCGCCACGCACCAGAATCTGCCGGAGCACGTGCAGCGCGGCCTGTTCCGCGAAGATCTGTATCACCGCCTCAATGTCATCCGCATCGAACTGCCGCCGCTGCGTGCGCGCCGCGAGGACGTGCCCGCGCTGCTCGAT
>JBOHZW010000318.1:0-15188 GCA_050738715.1 Steroidobacteraceae bacterium
GAAATCGACGAACTCGACGGTGAACTCGCCCCGCTTCTGCCATTCCTCGAACAAACGGTAGCTGCCGCCATAGCAATCGTGCTGCGCGACAATGCGCGCGCCGACTTTGAAGAGGTGCCCGACCAGCGTGATCGCGCCCATGCCGGACGCGGTCATTACCGCGCCAGCGCCGCCTTCCAGGTCAGCCAGCGCCGCGCCCAGCACATCTCGCGTCGGATTGCCCGAGCGCGAATAGTCATAGGTGCGCTTGTCGTCGTAGCCGCGAAAGGCGTAGGTCGTGCTGAGGTGGATCGGCGGCACGACCGCGCCGGTCACGAGGTCGCTGGCCAGGCCGGCGCGCACGGCGCGGGTCTGGATATCGAGGGGTTTGTCAGTGCTGTCTGCCACGGGCCGCGGAGTCTAGGCGGGGCCGCTTGCCAGCGTCAAGCTCACCGGCTGCGGCTGGTTGCCATGCGCCGGCCGAGTGGTATAATGTATTAGCGCGTTAATACAACGGGACATGGCATGAAATCGCACAAGAACGTCTCCGGCCGGCAGGAATCCCTCGCCGAGCAGCGCCTCGCCGAAGCGCTGCTGACAGTGCGCACGGTGGCCGAGTGCCGCGCCTTCCTGCGCGACCTGTGCTCGCCGGCCGAATTGCAGGCGATGGCCGACCGCTGGGCCGTCGTGCGCGACCTCGGGCGCGGGTTGCCCTACCGCGAGATCCACGGCCGCACCGGCGTCAGCGTGACGACGATCGGCCGCGTGGCCCGCTACCTCGCGCTCGGCAATGGCGGCTATGCGTTGGCGGCGAAGCGGCTGGGCGCGAACGCACATGGATGATTTGCCGCGCCTCAAGCTCGCTGTCCAGAAGAGCGGGCGGCTGACAGACCCTTCGCTCGACCTGCTGGCCCGCTGCGGGCTCAAGCTCGCGCGCGGCAAGGACCAGCTGGTCGGTTTTGGCGAGAACCTGCCGCTCGACGTGCTGTTCGTGCGCGATGACGACATCCCGGACCTGGTGCAGGAGGATGTCTGCGACCTGGGCCTCGTGGGCCTCAACGTTCTCGAGGAACGGCAGCTGGAACTCGCTGCGCGCGGCGCGACCGCGCGCTTCGAGAAACTGCGCGATCTCGATTTTGGCCGTTGCCGCTTGTCGATCGCGGCGCCGTCCGAGGCTCGCTTCGACGGCCTGGAATCGCTGCGCGGCAGGCGCATTGCAACCACCTACCCTTACATGCTCGATCGCTACCTGAAAGCCATGTCCATCCGCGCCGAGATCGTCACCTTGTCGGGTGCCGTTGAGATCGCGCCGCGCCTGGGGAGAGCCGACCTGGTGTGCGACCTGGTGTCCACGGGTTCGACGCTGCAGGCAAACCACCTGCGCGAGGTGCTCAAGGTGGCCGACAGCCACGCGGTGCTGATACGCACACCGGTGCCGCTGGCCGCGGCCAAGGCCGAATGGGTCGAACGAATGCTGTTGCGCATCGATGGGGTCGAGCGCGTCAAGGAGAGCAAGTACATCATGCTGCACGCGCCTCGCGGCGCGCTACCGGCCATCCGCAAGCTCCTGCCAGGGAGCGAATCGCCGACGATCATCCCGCTCGACGGATTTCCGGAGCGCGTGGTCGTGCATGCGGTCTGCCGCGAGAATGTGTTCTGGGAAACGCTCGAGAACCTGAAGGAGGCCGGCGCGAGCGCGGTACTGGTGCTGCCGGTCGAGAAAATGCTGGCCTGAGGAAATGCAGATCCTCGACTGGCAAGCCCTTGATGAAGTTGCGCGCCGCGCGGTGCTGGCGCGTGCACCGGCCGGCGCGAACGCAGCGGTGCTGCAGCAGGCACGCGCAATCATCGCCGCCGTGCGCCGCGATGGCGACGCCGCGCTACGCGCCTGCGCGCGCGAGTTCGATGGCATTGAATTGGGCGCGTTGCTGGTGACGCCGGCGGAATTAGCGCAAGCGCGCGAGCGAGTGCCGGCGGCCGCGCTCGCCGCGATGCGTGTTGCCATCGACAACGTGCGCGCCTTCCATCGCGCGCAGCTGCCGTCTGCGATATCGATCGATACGCAGCCGGGCGTGCGTTGCGAGCGCATCTGGAGGCCGCTCAGTTCCGTCGGCTTGTACGTGCCGGCCGGCAGCGCGCCGCTCCCCTCCACTGTCATCATGCTGGCCGTGCCGGCGATGATCGCGGGTTGCACGCAGCGCGTGCTGTGCACGCCGGCGCGCGCTGATGGCCGTGCTGATGCAGGTGTGCTGGCCGCCGCAGGGCTCTGCGGTGTCGACACCGTCTACAAGATTGGCGGCGCGCAGGCGATCGCCGCGCTGGCCTACGGCACGGCCAGCGTTCCGAAGGTCGCGAAGATTTTTGGCCCGGGCAATCGCTGGGTGACGGCCGCCAAGCAACTTGTCGCAGCCGACGCCGACGGAGCGGCAATCGACTTGCCGGCGGGACCGTCGGAAGTGTGCGTGATCGCCGATGAATCGGCCGATGCCGACCATGTCGCCGCGGACCTGCTCGCGCAGGCGGAACATGACACGCTGGCGCAGGCGATCTTGCTGACGGATTCCGCTGCGCTGGCGCAGCGCGTGCGTGCGCGCGTCAGCGCACGCGTTCCGCTGCTGTCGCGCCAGGCCATACTTGCCGAGTCCGTCGAACGCATCCGTCTCGTCGTGGTCGCAGACCTCAGGGTCGCGGCGGAGGTCGCGGAACGTTACGCACCCGAGCACCTGCTGTTGCAGACGCGCGATCCACGCGCGCTGCTCGAACAGATCAGCACCGCTGGATCCGTCTTTCTCGGGCCCTGGTCGGCGGAGCCGCTCGGCGATTACTGCTCAGGCACGAACCACGTGCTGCCGACATACGGGCACGCCCGCGCCTGCAGCGGACTCTCGGTTGGCGATTTCATGCGCAGCATGAGCGTGCAGGAACTGAGCGCCGATGGATTGCGCTCGCTGGGGCCCGTGGCTGTCACGCTCGCGCGCCTGGAAGGACTCGATGCGCACGCCGCCGCCGTGGAGGTGCGGCTCGCGGTGCTCGACGCCGCTGCGGAATTGCGCGCATGAGCTGGATCACCGAAATCGCGCGGCCCGACATCCAGCAGCTCGCGCCGTATCAGCATGCGGAATGGGAACCCTCGCTGGTGCGGCTGCATGCGAACGAATTGCCGTGGCGCTCAGGCTCGGATGCAAGCGCAGCGGGACTGAACCGTTACCCCGAACCGCATCCGCAGGCACTGGCGACACGACTCGCGCAACTCTATGGAGTTGACGACGATGCGGTACTGCCCTGCCGTGGGAGCGATGAGGCGATCGACCTTCTGAACCGCTGCTACGTGCGCAGCGGGCGCGATGCCATCGTCATCACGCCTCCGACGTTCGGCATGTACTCGCTATGCGCACGCGTGCAGGGCGCGTCGATCATCGAGGTCCCGTTGCGGCGCGAAGCGGAATTCGCAGTGGATGTGCCCGCGTTGCTGAAGGCCGTGGCTTCATCGGTAAAGCTCGTGTTCCTGTGCTCGCCGAACAATCCGACCGGCAACGCAATCGACCGCTCCACCGTGCACGCGCTGGCGGGCGCGCTGACGGGGCGTGCGCTGCTGGTGATCGACGAGGCCTACGTGGAATTCTCCGGAGCACCATCGCTGGCCGGCGAACTGCGCGCGTTGCCGGGCATTGCAGTGTTGCGAACTCTGTCGAAGGCGCATGGCCTGGCTGGAGCGCGCTGCGGTGCAGTGCTGGCCCAACCACAGGTGATCGCGCTGCTGCGGCGGGTCATCCAGCCCTACGCGGTCTCGCAGTTGACGATCGAAGCCGTGTTTCGCGCGCTCGAGCCCGCGGTGCTCGATGAAGCGCGCGAGCGCGTGCGGCTCGTGATTGGCGAACGCTCCCGCCTCGCCACGGCCTTGGCCGCCCGCAGCACGGTCCGCAAGGTCTGGCCCAGCACGGCCAATTTCCTGCTTGTCGACTTCGCCGATGCCGGCGGGGCGCTGCGTCGTTGCCGCGCTGCAGGACTCCTGCTGCGTGACCTGCGCCACCTGCCTTCGCTCCCGCAATCGCTGCGCGTTAGCGTTGGCACTCCGGAACAGAACGACCGACTGCTGGCGGCCTTGCCATGATCCCGCTGCCGACCTTGTTCATCGATCGCGACGGCACGCTGATCGAGGAACCCGTCGACAAGCAGGTCGATGCGCTCGAAAAGATCCGGTTCATGCCCGGTGTCTTCGCTGCACTGACGGCACTGGGCCGCGCCGGCTATCGCCTCGTCATGGTGAGCAACCAGGATGGCTTGGGCACCGAGTCCTTCCCTCGCGAAGCATTCGAGCGATGCCAGGATTTCGTGCTGCGCACTTTTTCGTCCCAGGGCATCGGCTTCGATGCCGTCTGCATCTGCGATTGCCGCAAACCGCACTTGGGGATGCTGCATGAGTGCCTCGCACAGCGTGCCTTTGACGCTGCGCACAGCGCCGTGATCGGCGACCGCGACACGGACCTGGAATTCGCGGCCAACCTGGGCGTGCGCGGCTTCCGCGTACGCCACCCCGCTGGCCGAGGGGAGAGCTGGCCCGACATCGTTCGCGCGCTGCTCACCCGCCGCGCACGCGTCGAACGGCGCACGCGCGAGACCTCAATCGAGGTCGAGGTGGCGCTCGAGGAACCGGACGAGACGCAGATCAGCACCGGCATTGGCTTCTTCGATCACATGCTGGAGCAGCTCGCGCGCCACGGAGGATTCGGGCTGAGACTGCAATGCCAGGGAGACCTCCACGTCGATGAGCACCACACGGTCGAAGACACCGCTCTGGCGCTCGGCGATGCGCTGCGGCGCGCGCTCGGCGACAAGGCCGGCATCGGCCGCTACGGTTTCCTGCTGGCGATGGATGAAGCCGAGGCGCAAGTCGCGATCGACCTGTCCGGCCGCGCCTGCTTCAATTTCGATGGCCGTTTCAGCCGCGAGCAGGTCGGAACATTGCCGACCGAGCTCGTGCCACATTTTTTTCGATCGCTCAGCGATGCGGCCGGCTGCGCATTGCACCTCACGGTGCGCGGCGAGAATACACACCACATGATCGAAGCCTGCTTCAAGGGAGTGGGCCGCGCGCTGCGCCCGGCGCTGCGGCGTGAAGGCCATGAATTGCCGAGCACGAAGGGCGTGCTGTGAGCGCGGTGGACGTCGTCATCATCGACAGCGGCGGAGCCAACCTGGCCTCGCTCCGCTACGCACTCGAACGCCTCGGCGCAAGCAGCGAGGTCAGTTCCGATCCCGCCCGGGTATCCGCCGCGCCACGCGCGCTGTTGCCGGGCGTAGGCGCCGCGGCCGAGGCGATGCTGCGGTTGCGCAACGCGGGCCTGATCGATGTCATACGCTCGTTGCGGCAACCGCTGCTCGGCATCTGCCTCGGGCTGCAGTTGTTGTACGAGCGTTCGGAGGAAGGCGACGCGCTCTGCCTGGGGGTCTTCGAAGGAACGGTGCAGCGCATTACGCGCGCCACGGGCCGGCCCGTGCCGCACATGGGCTGGAACACCTGCGATTTTCGTCGCGCTGATCCATTGCTCGATGGCATCGGCGCCGCCGACTACTTTTATTTCCTGCACAGCTTTGCAGCACCTGCGACGGATCGCTCCAGTGCAACAGTCGACTACGGCGCGACGTTGTGTGCCGCCGCCTCGCAAGGCAACTTCCATGGCGTGCAGTTCCATCCCGAGCGCTCAGGCGCCGCGGGCGCACGCGTGCTGCGCAATTTCCTGGAACTGTGATGCGGCTGATTCCATCCATCGATCTGCGCGGCGGGCATTGTGTGCGCCTGCGGCAAGGCGACTTCGACGCGGAAACGCGCTACGCGCTCGAGCCGTTGCAGCTGTTGCGCCGCTACCGGGAGTTGGGCGCTGCCTGGCTGCACATCGTCGACCTTGATGGCGCACGCGATGGCAGACAAGCGAACCTGGACATGATCGCCCGGCTCGCGCACGAACGCGGTATCTCGCTGCAGGTGGGCGGTGGAGTGCGCACGCGCGAGGCCGCTGCCGCCCTCCTTTCACTTGGCATTGCGCGCGTCGTGATCGGCAGTGCCGCGGTCGAGAGGCCCGATGAAGTCGCGCGCTGGTTCGATGATTTCGGTGCGGAGCGCATCTGCCTGGCCTTCGATGCCAAGCACGATGCCGCGGGCACGCCGATGCTGCGCACGCGCGGCTGGCAGCACGACGGCGCATGCTCCCTGTGGAACGCACTCGATCGCTATGCGGCCGCAGGCCCGCGCCACGTGCTGTGCACGGACATCGAACGCGACGGTGCGCTCGGCGGCGCGAACGTGGACTTGTACCGGATCGCCGTGCGGCGCTATCCGACGCTGTGCTGGCAGGCTTCCGGCGGCATCGCCGGCATGGACGACCTGCGCTCGCTCGAAGCAGCCGGCGTAGCAGCGGCGGTCAGCGGCACGGCATTGCTCGAAGACCGCCTGCCACTCGAGGAATTGCAGCCATTCTTGCGCGCCGCATAATTCCGTGCCTCGACGTGCGCGACGGCCAGGTCGTCAAAGGTGTTCGTTTCCGCGGTCACCGCGTGGTCGGCGGCATGGTCGAACTCGCGCGCCGCTATCGCGATGCGGGCGCCGACGAACTCGTGTTCTATGACATCACGGCCAGTCCCGAGCAGCGCAGCGTCGATCGCCGCTGGGTCGGCGCAGTGGCGCGCGAGCTGGACATTCCGTTCTGCGTCGCCGGCGGCATCGACAGCGTCGAAGATGCCGAGGACGTGCTGGGCGCCGGTGCAGACAAGATCTCGGTCAATTCACCGGCGCTGCAATGCCCGCGACTGATCGATGAACTGTCCCGGCGTTTTGGATCGCAATGCGTGGTCGTGGGCGTCGACAGCCGGTCGGAAGGCGGCCAGTACCGCGCACAACTCTTCAGCGGCGATGCTCGGCGCACCTGCGGCAGCGGCCGCGCCACTTTCGACTGGATCGATGAGGCGCAGCAGCGCGGCGCCGGCGAGATCGTCCTCAACTGCATGGATGCCGACGGCGTTCGCAGCGGCTACGACATCGAGCAACTGCGCGCGGCGCGCGAGCGTTGCGGCGTGCCGTTGGTGGCCTCCGGCGGTGCGGGAAGCGTCGCGCACTTCGCTGCCGTCTTCATCGACGCTGGCGTCGATGCCGCACTGGCCGCAAGCGTATTTCATTCTGCGCAGCTCAATATAGCGACGCTGAAGACCCGCTTGCGCGCGCAAGGAATCGAGGTGCGCACATGATCGTGCAGGCAGCGGACATCGATTCCCTGGCGTGGGACAAACAGCAAGGCCTCTTGCCCGCGATCGTGCAACACGCCACCAGCGGCGCCGTGCTGATGCTGGCCTACATGAACCGCGAATCACTGGACGCCACGTTCGAGCGAGGCTGTGCCGTGTTCTATAGCCGCTCGCGGCAACGCCTGTGGCAGAAAGGCGAAGTCTCCGGCAATGCGTTGCGCGTCACTGGCATCCATTGCGATTGCGACCGTGACACCCTGCTGCTGTCTGCGCTCCCATCTGGACCCGTGTGCCACGAAGGTACGGTCACCTGTTTTGGCGATGAACCCACGAACACTGCGGCAGCCGTTTCCTTCCTGCCTGAGCTCGAGCAGGTCATCGACGCGAGAATCGCCGGCAACGATCCCGGGGAAAGTTACACCGCGAGACTGCACGCGAAAGGCACGCGGCATGTCGCACAGAAAGTCGGCGAGGAAGGCCTCGAGGTGGCGCTCGCTGCGACCAGCGAATCCGATGAACGGTTGTTGAGCGAATCGGCCGATCTGCTGTTCCACCTGCTGGTCCTGCTGCGAGGCCGCGGCCTGGGGCTCGAGGACGTTGCCGGCGAATTGCGCGCGCGGCACACGCATTCTGTCAACTCAAGGCGCGGCGATGCGCGCCGTTAACCGCTTGTCATGGCACCCGCGCCTACCCCGGAACAGGCTTCGTCGCGTCCGCGCCGCACCAGCGCACGGCGGGCCTTAAGCTGGGCGATGCTGGCCGGGGGACTTGCGACCATCGGCGCCACAGACTCCAGCGCCCCCCAGCGCATCGGCGCACCCTTGAGCGTCAGCGCCACGGTCAACCCGGTCGCGCGCATCGAGCTTACGCCGCCCGCGCCGTTGGCCATCAGCGCGGCTGACCTCGTGCGTGGATATGTCGATGCGCCCCGCCCGTTGCGCGTGCGCGTATTCAGCAACAGTCGCGCCGGCTTCCTGCTGGACGTGATCACGCAGAGCCCTTGGTTCACAGCGGTCGCGATCGATGGCCTCGATGGCAATGTGACGCTGGGTGCCGAGGGCGGCACGATCGTGCAGCGCTGGCCGGGTGCGGCCTCGCGAGCACTGGCACTGCATTTACGCTTCAAGCTCGGCGGTGGCCTGGAACCCGGGCTATACGCCTGGCCGCTGCAGATGCGGGTGCGCCCGCTCTAGCGACGCGGCGACGCCGATCCGGCACTGCCGCTTCGATCAATACGTGATCGTCACGACGATCGTGTCGGCGTAGCTGCCGGCGGCAACGTCCTGTCCCGCCGGAATACGGCCGTAGATCGTGCCGGATGCCGTACCGGTCCGATTGGCCGGCGTGAGGTTCAACGTGGCGCCGCCCGTGGCCGAACCGCCGGTGCCGTTGCCCCGGATCGAGGTGTAGGCCGCGTCGAAGAACAGGTTGTAGTTCAGCTTGTTCGCGCCCGAGATCATCGTGCGCGTGGCGTATGTGCCACTCGCGCCGGTGCTGTAGCTCGATACCAGGTTGAGGGTGGTCGCAGCGCCGCTCAGCAGGGTGCAGGTCACCTCCACATCGCCATTCGCGTACGTGGGCGTTGCGCTGAGCGGGTTGTATATGCCGAACGCAGTGCTGGTGGACGTCGCCGTGCAGGTCACGGCGGCCGCAGCCAACGCAGGCGGCAGCAGCGCGCAAGCGCTCAACATGGATAGCGCCCATGTGTGCCCGCTCATGGCGCCTGCTCCGCATCGGTGAACGGACGGCAGGTCACCGTCCCCATGTCCGGCAGCGGATCGTTCTCCGGCGGCGGATCCAGCCTGAAACTGCAGCGCGCGCCGCCCCATTCCGCGGTGCCGGCCGTGCCGTGGTCGTATCCGGTTACGTAAGTCACGCCGTCGTAAGTTACCGGAAAGGTCGCATCCATGAAGTGCACGGTCGCGCCCGCGGGCACGGCCGTTGCGTCAGGCGTCACGAGCCTGAATGTGCCACCGCGCACGCGCTCGACCGGAAACTTGACGACGACGCCGCTGCGGTAGCGCGGCGTCACCGTCAACGTGCGCGCGCCGATGCTGGTATCGAGCGGCAACTCGACCGGTTCAATGTTGACGCGATTGGCCTCGTAGGGCAGCAAATCCGGCAACAGCGCGTGTCCTTGCTGGTCGGTATGCGCCACGAGTTGATGGTCGAGATAGACTGGCACGTCGGGAATGCCGGCGACGTCCACCATCGCGAAACTGCCATTTACCTGCCGCACGGCGCGCAAATCGCCGCCGAGCCACGTTGCCGCGCCACTCCAGAAGGCGCTCGTGCCGCTGACGCCGTGATTGCGCGCCGCCAGCAGTTCGAGGTCGCCGACGCTCCACTGCTCGCGCAGTTCGCCGTCGTAGTTGCCGCGGCTTGAGCCGCCGAGCCGCCACCCCATACCAGGCCCGCGCGGCGGATTCTGGATATAGGTCGCGTACAGTTCATCGTCCGGCGCGCCCTCACCGCTCCCTCCGTTCGCCGTGATCACTGCCGCGCGCCGCTCGGCCAGCGCAATGGTGAAGCCGAGGTACACGCTGCGGCCTACCATGCTGCCCTGTCGGCTCTGTGTGGCTGTCAGGTTGATGGCCCCCCGCTCCGTAACGCTGCGGGAGTACGTGAGGCTTGAAGTCTGGTCGGTCGGTAACGTCGAGAAGGTCTGACGCACGACCACGGCCGACAGCGAACCGAAGCGCTGTAAGTTGAATCCGACCTGCGCGAGGTCGCGCCGCCGAAATTGCAGCGCCGCGACTTCCGCCGATGAGATCTGCCGATACCCTTCACTCGCCACGGTGGTACTCGCGGCCAGGCTGATGCGCGCGCCTTGCCGCTCAAACCCGATGCCGTACAGCGAACCGGATGTTCCGGGACCACCGCCCGCAGCGGCCGTGAAATTCAGCACGGCAACATGACCGAACGCCACCGCGCCGGCTGCGCCGGCCGCGTGGGCCTTGCTTTCGAGGAATTCCGCGTGTGCTTCCAGTGTTACGACGTCGCTCAAGCCGCGCCGATAACTGCCGGTGCCCATCAGTTCGCCGTAGTGCGCACTGGCGGTCGTATAGTCGCGGCGCACTTTGCCGAGGTCGACCTCGTATTGGCTCAATCCCGGCGCGAGCAGTTGCAGACTGGAATAGAACGGCTGCGTGACCTGCTGTTCGCGACCCAACGCGTCGCGCACGACGACACTCACCTGGCCGGCGCCCGTCACGACCGGCAACTGGTCGATGATGAAAGGGCCGGGCGGCAGCGTGGCGCTCGAAACTTTCTGGTTGTTCACGTACACATCGACCGTCGAGGGGACGAGTGCGGTGCCGGACGCGGTGAGGAGCGGCGTGGTGATGAGATCCGGGCGCAACGAGAAATTGCGGCCCCAGCCGATGCCGGCGAAGCGCACGGCACTCCCCCAGGTGCTGCCATCGCTGATCGCATCGCCGATCGTCAGGCGCTCGATACGCGATGGAAGATCCATCGTAAAACTTGAATCAAGCCGCACCGCCTGCGTTTGCCCGTCGAGCGAGCGCACGACGCCGGAGTTGAGCAACACGCCGCGCGGCACGAACGCGCCGAGCTCGGCGTATGCACCGGTCAGGTTCTCGCCCGCGACGCGCTGCGCGGACAGTTGATAGTTCAGGAACGCGCCGGGACTCGCTCCGAGCGCGGAGGGTTCGGAATTCTGCGCGGCGCGCACACGCGTTGCCGCGAACGCTGCCGGCGAAGCGGTGACGCGGATCGATTGCGCCGCTTCGTCGAGCTCGATGCTGACGCCGGGCACGGCAGCGAGCGGCAGGTAGCGCCGTCCGCCATGCACGATGGCGTTGCCCGGCGGCGTCAGCAGCCGCAGGCGTGGAAAGTCAACCGCATCGAGCCACAACGCGCCGCTCGCATCGCGCAGCACGATCAGTGTTTCGCCTTGCGGTTGGCTGTTCACGCTGACGCTCATGACCGATTCGCGATAACCATCATCAGGCGGGGGCGCCATGTCGGCACGCGCGACGGCCAGGCCAAGCAGGCACAGGGTCCAGACTAGGTTAAACCGCAGCAGGGAGACCTTGGGGTGTGGGCACATCGCGCGCGCCCGGAATCAACCGCCGGCGAAAGCGACGTCGGCCTGGAAATCGCCCTGGTCACTGGCGCCGCGGATGCTGATCGCGGCGTTGTGCGCGACGCCTGCCGGTGGCGCGATCTTCCAGGTCACCGTACTGCCCGGCAGTACGTAGCGGCTGACCACCCCGCGTGCCAAGGCGCCGCCACCGGCGAATTGCAGCGTGAAGTCGCTGACCTGTTGGTGCGTCAGGCCATCGTTGGTGGCGCTCACCGAAAGGCCGCCGTCGGCAAGCCAGTGCGCGCTCCAGTGCAGCTGCGCAGCAGCAGAACTCGCCGCCTTGACGAACACCGGGATGCTCAGGCGCAGCGCCACGCGCAAGCCGGTGAAATTCTTGTCGGCCGGTTGCGGCACTTCGGCCAACAGCAATCGATAATCGAGTTCGCGCGCCTCATCCGGCTCGCGTCGCAAAGCGATTCGCACGATCTGTTCGCCGTTGGGCGGCAGCGTGAACACCGGCGGCGTCGCCAGCAATTCGCGCGTCGGCGCATTCGCTTCCTCGCCGCCCGCCTGCGTCCAATTCAACGTCGAAACCTGCACGACGAGCGGCGCCGCGTCATCATTGTGCACGGTGAGCACCGCGGTACGCTGCGAGCCTTGCAGCTCGATCCGCACCGGCGCGATGCTGAACGTGCCCGCGGCGGCCGGACAGGCCGCCGCGAGCATCAGCACCCACGCAGGGACAGAACCGGCCATCGCTGGCCGCTGTGCACTAGCGGGTCTCACGGTGTACTTCGATCAGTGGATCAATACGTGACGGTCACGTTGATCGTGTCGGAGTAGGCACCGGTCGAGACGTTCTGGTTGATGGCGTTGTCCGGCAGGCTGCCGAAGACCGTCAAGGCAACTGCGGTGGCGACACCGGTGCCCGTGCCGGGCACCGTGCTGCCGGTCGTGCCGTCGCCGAACACCGTGGCGAATGCCGCGGTCGTGTACAGGTTGTATTCCAACTTGTCGGTGCCGTTGCTCATCAGGCGCTGCGCGATCGTGCCGCCCGCGGTCGTGCCACCATTCAGCGCCACGCTAAAGGTCGTGCCCTTCGTGCATTTGACATTGACGGTCGTGTTGGCCGCCAACGCACCCGATCCGGGCGCGTAGTTGCCAAAACCGAGCGGATTGGCCGCCACTGAGCAGGTCTTGAGGACCGTTGCGGTGACGCCAAAGGTCGTAGTGACCGTGGCAGCGCTGGCATTTCCGGCAGCGGCCAGGGCCGTCGCGGCCATCGTTGCAGTGAGAATCTTACGCATGAGCACTCCTTGAGAAACCCGTTACGGGATGACTTGCCTGTCGCAACGGGCCGTTCGGGCCCGCCGTGGAGTGAATTCTTGCGATATGACACACAACCGGTGTGACGCCGGTCGCAGATGCCGCAAGGTGAGTTCAAGTCTGGTGTCAATCTGCCGACAACACCGCACTTTGTCAGAGGACCAATTCCACCGCCGGTGCGCGCAGGTTGTAGCTGGAACTCATCGCGCGACCATACGCACCGGCATTCGCAATCAGCAGCACGTCGTTCTCGAGCGTGGGCGGGAGCAAGCGGTCGTGGCCGAGCACGTCGGCCGATTCACAGATTGGGCCAACGATGTTGACCATCTCGGTGGCCGCCTCATCGAGCCGTGTCAGGTTGACGATTTCATGCCAGGCGCCGTACAGCGCCGGGCGGATCAGCGAATTCATGCCGGTCGCGACGCCAACGTAGTGCACGTCTTCCTTGGTCTTCGTCTGCGTGACGCGCGCGAGCAGCACGCCGGCGGCGGAGACGACATAGCGGCCCGGTTCCAGCCACAGTTCGATGTGCGGCGCCTGCGCGCGCACGGCTCCGAGTGAGGCGTCGAATTTCGCCAGCTCGAGCGCCGCCTGCTCGCGCCGTTCCGGCACGCCCAGTCCCCCGCCGATGTTGATGATGCGCACGTCCGCGAATCGACGAGCCGCCGTGAACAGGATCTCGGCGGTCTCGATCCAGCTGGCGATGTCGAACACGCCGCTCCCGGTGTGCGCGTGCAGGCCGATGATGCGGCAACCGGCAACTCGCGCCAGGCGGATCACCTCCGGAAGTTCCGCGAGCGGCACGCCGAACTTGCTGTTCACGCCGGCGGTACGCACGTGATGGTGGTGTCCGCGGCCGGTGCCCGTGTCGACTCGCAACAGCACTTCGCGATTCGCAAACAGCTGCGGCCAGGCCTGCAGCACGTAGAGATTGTCGATCGTCAGGATGACGCCGCGCTCGAAGGCCCACGCGTATTCCTCGCGCGCGGCGAAGTTGGGAGTGAACAGGATGCGCTGCGGCGAGATGCCCGGCATCGAGGCAAATACATGTTCGAGTTCACCGCGCGACACGCACTCGAAGCCGATTCCGGTGCCCTCGATGATGCGCAGCAATTCGCCGTTCGGATTCGCCTTCATCGCGTAGAACACCTGCGCAAAGGACTTCAACGCGTGCAGGTCCTGCGCGGCGGCGCGCACCAGGGAACCATCGTAGACATAGGCGCAATCGTGGTCCGCCGCAATGCGCAGCAGCTCGGCGCGCCGCGCGTACCACCACGGCTGCGGCACGGCCTCGCTCCGCTTCGTGACACCGTAGAGATCGGCCCATGTCGGTCCGAGCACCGTATCGCCCGGCACCGGCTTGATCAGCAGGTCGTGCAAGCCCTGCACCAATCGATCGCCCTGCACTTCGTCGACGACGAAGGTGAAGTTCAGGTCGTTGGCGGCCTGGCTGACCATGTAGATGCGCTGGTCGGTGAACAGCTCGAAGGCGGCGCCGAGCTGGTGCAGGATCGCGCGAATGTTGCGGCCGACGAGGCTCACCTGCGCACAAGGCCCGATCACCTGCACGCGACACAACTGGTTCAGGTCCGCGACCAATGCATCGAGCGCGGCTTGCTCGAGGTTGTTTGCGGCCGGATCGAGCGACACGGTGACGCTGGTTTCGGACGTCGACACCTGGTCCACCGACATGCCGTGCTGCCGGAAGATGCGAAACGCGTCGGCCAGAAAACCCACTTCATGCCACATTCCCGGACTGTCGAGCGAGACGAGCACGATGCCTTTCTTGATGCCGACGGCCTTGACCTGCGCGGCGCCATCGCCGCCGCTGGCGCTGACATGCGTGCCTTCCAGTTGCGGCGTTTGTGTCGCGTAGATCCACAGCGGCACCTGCGCCACGCGCGCGGGCATGATGCAACGTGGATGCAGCACTTTAGCGCCGCTGCTCGCGATCTCCTGCGCTTCGTCGTAGTGCAGCGCACGCAGCAGGCGCGCCGCCGGCATCGAGCGCGGATTCGCGCTGAACATGCCCGGCACGTCGGTCCAGATTTCAAGGCGCGCGGCGCGGAGCTTGGCCGCGAAGTACGCACCCGAGGTATCGGAACCGCCGCGGCCGAGCAACACGGTATCGCCGGCCGCGTTGCCGGCGATGAAGCCCTGCGTCAGCACGACGGGCCCGAGCAGCTCCAGCTGCGCGCGCAAGGCAGCATCGGTCGAAAAGTCGCACGTGGCGGAAAGGTATTGCGCAGACGCCGGCGCGTTCGCGCGCGGCAGGGACTTCAAACCGCTGCGCGCATCCCACCAGGTCGTCGTGATGCCCTGCGCATTGAGAAAACGCGCACCCAGTTCGGTGGCCAGCAATTCGCCGCAGGCCATGATGCGCGCGCGGTCGCGATCGTTGACGGTGCCCTGCCGGGCCGCAGCATCGAGCATCGTCGCGAGCCCGGCCAAATGCTGCTCGAAATGCGGCGAGCTGCCGATCTCGAGTTCATCGGCGAGGCTCCGGTGCCGCTCTTCGAATGCAGCGAGGAGCGGTGCATGCGTACCGATCAGCGCCGCCGTGATGAGTTTCTCGAGGCTGTCGGTGACACCGCTCAAC
>JBOHZW010000319.1:0-15405 GCA_050738715.1 Steroidobacteraceae bacterium
GCCGCTAGAACTTCGCGCGCACCCCGAGCGCATAGCGCGACTCGAACTGCGTCGTGTTCAGCTTCATGTCCGGCCACACGAGATAGTAGTGTTCCTTCTCGTGCGTCAGGTTGGAGCCGTCGAGGAACACCTGGAAATGGCCGCCAAAGCTGTAGCTGGCCGAGGCATCGACATAGGTCGTGGGCGCCTGGTATTCCTGGAAACCAGTGATGCCGCCGTAGTCCTTTTCGACGGCGCGCTGTGAACGGTGGTTGCCGGCGAGCCGGAACTCGAAGTTCTTGTCCTGGTACCACAGGACCAGATTGGCCTGCTGCTTGGAGTTTTCCGGAAATGGAATCGTATTGCCCGCGACATCCTTGCCGATGTTGCTCGGCGAGTAGGTGTAGTTGGCATCGATACCGGTGTAGGCCAGGATACCCGGCAGGAAATCGAAAGCCTGCTTCCATCCGAGCTCAAGGCCATGCAGCGACTTGCCGCTGCCCTGGCTCGGCCCACTGATGCCGACGCAGCGACCGCGCACCACGCCATCCTGGTCGGGCAGGTCGCACCGGGTCGTGCCCTCGTCCGCGACGAAACTCGCGACATCGACGTAGAAGGCCGCGATGCTGAGCATGCTGGAGCGGCCGATGTAATACTCCAGCGAGAGGTCGTAGTTCGTCGAACGCCACGGATCGAGTTTCGGGTTGCCGCCCTGCTGGCCGCCGTACACCGCGAACACCGAAGGCGGTCCGGCTGTGAACGCGTAGTTCAGCGTCAGGCCGCCGCCCCACTGGTCCAGGTTGAGCAGCTGCATGTTCTTGGAAACGGCGGCGCGTACTTTCAGCTTGCTGCTCAGGTCAACGAACAGGTTTCCCACTGGCAGTACGTCAGTGAAAGTGCGGTCGGTATGAATGATGCCGCCATCGTGCGGATTGACGTAATAAGCGACCGCGTCCGGACTGACGCTGTGCTGGTCAATCCCTAGCCGCGTGCGGATCAGCTTCACGCCGATGTTGGCGCCCCATGGGTGAGCTCCGTTGCCGCTGAAGTTCGCCTGCACGTAACCGGTGGACTGGCGAACGCCGACGTGCCAGGTTCCGGCCGGATCATGGTCGCGGATCTCGCCCGGGTACAGCGCATTCTGGAACGCGAGCACATCGTCCATGATCTTCGGATCGAGCGCGTTGACGCTGATGCCCTGCACGTCCGCGAGATGGTCGTACAGTCGCGTGGTGTTGCCGATAATGGAAGCCAGCTGGCTCGGGGTGTAACCGACCAACGGATTGGCGCGGAAGTATCCGGTGATCGGATCCCCCGCCTTGCAGGCGCCCGGGATGCCTTGGCCGTCGAGCACGATGTCGCCCGCCTTGTAGTGCTGGTAGCAGCCTCCAGGGACAGGAATTCGCGTCGACAGGTCTTCTTCGCCGGTGTCTGGATCAATGACCGGGTTGTAGTACGCCTGCCCGGCGTAGACCGGCGCGATCAGCGCGAAGCTTTCGTTGTCGGCGTTACGATTGCTCTGGCGCAAGCCGAAATCCAGGCGAATGTTGTGATCGGCGAACTTGAAGTGCCCGTCTGCGCGCAACACATCCATCGTCGAGCTTTGATCGTAGTCGCCTTCCGACGTGACGGTCTTCAGCGCGTAAGCGTCTGGATTCTTCAGCGTGGCGAGCAGATCCGGCGGCAGCGTGATGCCGAGATGGTCGCCGCCGAAATTGATCGTGGCGGGCACCGTGTTGGGAGCGATGCCGTACGGGTTGAACACGCGCGGCCCATCGGGCGTCGCGTACGCATAGTTGTTCGGGTGCGCCGGATCCTGCGGTGCATCGAGTGGATCGTTCTTCCAGATCGTGCCATCCGACAGCGCGTATTGCAGGTAGCTTTCCATGTGCAGCTGGTTTGCGCTCGCGTGGATGCCGCGCACTTCGCCAGTGAACGGGCCGCCATTGTCGTAGCTCAGCTGCAGGTTGAAATTGCGCGACTGCGATTTGTTCACGTTGTCGTCGGAGTAGGTCTCGATGTCGCCGATGTAGAACTTGCGTTGCGAGGTGACGTAGAAATCGGCGAGCGGTGCGCCGCCGTCGGAACCGTTGTAGCCGTCGTAGACCTGCACGCCGGTATTGCGCTCGCTCAACGGCAGGAAGGTGGCGCCGTCCCAGGTGGCGGAGTTGAGCTGGTATCCGGTCTGGCGGTCGTAGCTCTTCTCGTTGGTGTAGAACATGTCGGATGTCAGCTTGAAGCCGCCGCCCAGGTCCCCCTGCAACGAAAGGTTGAAGCCGAGGCGCTTCTTCTCGATCTGCTCGTCGATCGCGGCGTAGTCGGCGGTGTTGTAGTAGACGCCGTTGGCGACACCGTCGCCGTTGACGTCGACATCGCAACCGTGACCATCGTTCGACGTGTCGAGGTAATGCGTGGGATCGTCGGGATCGCCGCCGTAAACGCAATTGGCCGGATGCAGCATCGTCATTCCTGACGGCAGCGGGCCGCCATTCAAGGCGCCCAGAAAACCCTCGTCGAGCACAGTGTTGTCGGAGCTCTCGCTCACCAGTTCGCCGCTGTATTGACCCATGCCGTCGAAGGAGTGCTCGAGCGTCACGTCTGAATAGGCGGCCGAGGCGACAACGCCCCAGCGCTCGCCGTGGAAACCAATCAGCGTGTCCAGCTCAGGCTGGTACTTGTCGGTCTGGCTGCCGTGCAGCGCCGATGCAGCGCCGGCGAAGGTCCAGCCATCCTGCAGGTCGAAGGGTCGGCGCGTCTTCAGATTGATCGTGCCGGTAATACCGGCATTCAGCAGATTGGCCGAGGGCGACTTGTTCACGTCCGCACCTGAAAACAGCTGCGACGGAATGTCACCGAAGTCGGGCTGCACGCTGACGATTGAACCGACGGTCAGGAAGGCTTCGCCGTTCAGTAGCGTGCCGACCTGCGGCAAACCGCGGATGTTTACCGAAGTGCCTTCACCGCCGTCGCGATTGATCTGCACGCCGGTGATGCGCTGCAGGGAATCGGCAATGGTCGTGTCCGGGAGCTTGCCGATGTCCTCGGCGGAAATGCTGTCCTGGATCACATCGGCGTTGCGCTTCAGCTCGACCGAGCGTTGCTCGGATGCGCGCACGCCGGTGACGATGACCTCCTCCAGGGTAGGCGAATCTGTGGGCGGCGGCGCCGCATAGGCGCTCATGCCGGAAAAAGCCAGAACACTCGCGACCGTGCAACGTATTTTCCTGTTGATCATTGCAATTCTCCCCCGATCCAAAAAACTTCGAATGAATCAAGACCCGTGATTGGGACTCATTTGGGCAGCGGCGCGACCACCACTTCCATCTGCCATTTCTCGGTCACGTGATCGAGGTGGCACTGGTAGCCGTAGAACTTCCCGTCGAAAATGTGCTGGAACAGGCACGCCCGCTCGCCGGTCTCGACCGGATCGTTGGCGACCGGTTCGAAGGCACCGTCCGGCGCGTCGGCATGAAATACCTGCACCTGCCAGTCGCCGCGGTGCGCGTCATCGTAGCGGCTTGGGTAAATCTCGGTCGCCAGGTAATAGATGCCTTTGCCGTCGGCGCCGCCTTTGGGCAGGTACATCAGCGTTGGCGCCGCGACGGTCTCGGCAGAATGAAGCAGCAGTTTTTCCGGCGCTTGATCGAGCGCCTGTAGCGTGTCCGCACTGCGACTCGCAAGGTCGAAGTAGTCGTTATCGTTGCCGCGGTACCAGGTCAGGTAGAAACGCCCGCTCACGGGGTCGCGGAACAAGTTTGGATTCTGGTTGCGTTCGTTGTTGACCGGATTGACGAGGTTCTTGACCTCGGTCAGGTGCAGGCCGTCTTCAGATGTAGCGAGCACAATGCGGCTCGACGGGACGTCGTAGTCGCGCGTGACTGCAAAATAAAGCATGTCCGGATGCGCAGGGTCGGCATGCTGCAACACCGACGGCCAGCGCGCATTGAGCCACAGCGGATTTTTCTCGTACTTCGTCCAGTGGACCAGGTCATTGCTGCGCGCGAGACCGACGCCGCGTCCGTTGTTGAGGCCGTACCAGGCCCAATAGCGGAAGCCACCGCGGTTCATCTCCAGCACCGAGAACGTGTGCGGTTGCTGGTCGCCTTCCCAATCCTGCGGCGGCATGTCCAGCAGTTGCGGCGCAGGCAAAGCGATGTAGTTCGGGGCCGCGACCGCCGCGCCGGCGATGAACAGTGCCACGCTGAACACCGCGGTGAACGCCGCGGCGGACGATATCGCAGAGCGCATCCGCCTCATGTGGCCGCACTCCTCCGCTCGCCGATCAGTGCATTGTTGATCAGGGGCCGCGCCCAGAAGCCGACGCTCAACACGCAGCCGAACGTGACATACAACAGCAGCATGCCGTTGCGCAGCCCAATGTGATCGGCCAGTTGACCGATCAGGAACGGGACAATCGCACCGCCCATAATGCCGGTGCAGAGGATTCCGGCGAACGGACCGTGGTGCGAAGGCACTGAATTGAGCGCCAGCGAGACGATCGTCGGCCACATGATCGAGGCGAACAATCCCACGGCGGGAAAGGCGTACAAGGACACGTGCGCCGGACCGAACAATGCGAGCGTCAGCATTGCGATGGCGCCGCTCGCGAATCCGATCAGTACGCGGCGGCTGTCAAAGATCTTGAGCAGCAACATGCCGATGAAGCAACCGATCGTCATCAAGCCCCAGAAATAAGCCACGGCGGAGGCGCCCTGCACTTCCGGATTGAATCCATGGTAGGTGCCGAGGAAGCGCGACATCCACACCGACGTGCCCTGCTCGCAGCCGACGTAGGCGAAGATCATCAGGAAGTACAGCACCGTAACGCGGTTGCGCAGCAGCTCGCGGTACATGCTGAGTGTGCCGGCGGATTCATCCGCGGTGCGCTCGACGTTCGGCAGGCGGATCACGGCCACGACAACGATCATGATCGCGGTGGCCAGCGCGAACAGCCAGTACATCGACACCCACGGCATCGCGGGCGGCGTCAGCCGCGCCAGCAGACCCACCGCTGCGCCGTGCGCAATACCGGGCTGCAGATGCCCGATCAGGTACGTGAACACCAGCGGGCTGATGAACGAAGCCGCGCCGAACACCAGTTGCGCGAATGCCGAGTAATAGGCGAAGTGTTCTTCACCACCGGCGACGCGCAGCAGCGGGTTGATCGCCACCTGCAAGGCCGCGAAGCCCGCGCCGATCGCGAACAGCGAGACGATGGCGATCGGATAGGTCGGCGTGAGCGCGAAGCCCAGCGCACCGGCCGTGCAGAGCACGAATGAAGTGACCATCAGGCGCTTCTCGCCCCAGCGCTCGACGAGGAAACCCGCCGGGATCGACATGACGCCGTAGGCGATGAAGAAGGCCAGTGCCAGCGTACCCGCCATGCCTTCGGAAACATGGAAATCGCGAATGATGTCGGGCACCAGCGGACCGAGGATGTTCGTGACGAACGAGATCACGAAGAAGATCAGGAACACGAGCCAGACGATGAACAGGCTCCGCGAACGTGGTGTGTGGTTGCTCAAGATGCAGTCCCCTGTTATTCCGTAGCGGTAACTTTGCTGACGCGCTCGAATTGCCCGGCTTCGCGGCCCGCCAGCGCAGCCAGGGCCAGCGTCATCATCTGCACGGGCAGGATCTCCAGTATCGGCTGTAGGGTCGGGTCGCTCTCGGGCAGCCGGAACGGCTGCAATCCGGCTTCGGTGCCGATCTCATCGCAGTGGCCGCCGTTCGCGACCAGATCGCGCACCAGCCGGCGATTCAGCGCGCGCGTGCGCTCATCGCCGCTGTACACGCCAATCCACATCTCGGCGTGCAGCATCTCGAGCGGGCCATGGCGGAAGGCGGCGCTACTCATGCCTTCCGCGTGCAGGCGCGTCGCCTCTTTCATGATCAGCGCGCCGGTGCCGACCGCGCTCAGCGAGCTGCCGCGCCCGGCGAAAAACAGGTGACGCTTGCCGCGCAGCCGCGCGGCCAGTGCTTTGACGTTGAGCTGCCAGCCCCGCAGGTATTTTTCGGCGAGCGCCGCCGCATCGCCGAGCATCGAGAGCGTCACCCGTTCGTCGCGGCCCGCGATCAATGCGGCGAGCCACTGCAACATCAGCATGCCCGCGACATAGGTCTTGCAGGACACCGAGTGCTCGGGTCCAGCCTGCGCCAGCAAAGCGAGCCCCGCGCCGCGCGCCAGGGGACTACCGGCCGTGTTGGTCACGCCGAGCACAGTCGCGCCTGGCTTCGCCTCCAGCAGCCGCACCGTTTCGGCGCTCGCACCCGATTGCGATGCGGCGACCACCAGCGTTTGCTCATCGCAAAGCGCCAAAGCGTAGTGGATCAGTTCGGAAGTCTCGATCATCACCGGCGTGTGACCCGCCTCGATGAGCGCCAGATTCAACGGATGAAAAGTGTGGAACGAGGAACCCATGCCGGTCAGTACGACCCGCTGCCACTTGCGCGCGCCAACGAAGCGCTGCACCTGCGACCAGCGGCCAGGCTCTGCGAGCCACGCGAGCGTCGCGCGCAGCGCCTGCGGCTGCGCCATGATGTCCTGGAAATACCGGCCTTCCTGCACCGGCAGCGGCGCCGCGTTCAACATGGCCGCACAGCTTCGTTGTAGCGATGGCGCCAAACGGCCGCCGCGCCAATCAGCGGCGCTTCGTTTCCCAACGCCGCAACGCCGATCTCGACCTGGTCGGCCGGAACCTGCGTGCAATGGCTCCGCACCACTGCGCGGATCGCGGGCATGAAAAGGTCGGCGCTTTCCATGACGCTGCCGGACAGCGCGATCGCGTCGGGCGTGTACAGCGAAATCAGGTTGGCGACGCCGATGCCGAGGTAACGCCCGGCTCGCGCGATCTCGGCCTGCGCCGCCGCATCGCCGCGCCGCGCGCGCGCGCACAACTCGGCGGCGGTGAGCTCGTCGCGCTGCGGGTATCCTTGCGGCAGGCTCGCTCGCGCATGCGCGGCGATTGCGGGGCCGCTGGCGAGCACTTCCCAGCAGCCGCGCGCACCGCAGTAACACGGCGGTCCTGAGTCATCGATGACGTGGTGCCCGATCTCGGGATGCGCGCCGCCGACACCCCGATACAGCGCGCCATTGAGCACAATTCCGCCGCCGATACCGGTGCCGATCGTCACGCAGATGAAATTGCGCCGTCCGCGCCCCGCGCCCCACTGCCATTCGCCAAGCACCGCGGCATCGGCGTCATTTTCCATTGCGACGTCAACGCCAAACCGCCCGGCCAATGTTGCGACCGGATTCGCGCCGCGCCAGCCGGGCAGGAATTCAACCGCGCCGATCCTGCCGGTCAATGGATCAACCGGACCGGTGCAGCCGATGCCGATGCCGCCGATCTCGATACCGGCCTTCACGCGCACGCCATCGAGCAGGTCGGCGATGCGGCCCATCGCGGCGTCAAACCCGTCTCCGGCCGCAGTGGGCGTGTCGGCGCGGCCCAGCACGCGCCCCGATGCATCGATGGCGCCGACGGCGATCTTCGTGCCACCAATATCGACCGCGCCAGTGGCTGCAGTGTTCGCGCTCATGGCTGCCTGGCGTGCCACTCGAGCACCGCGCCGCTGTGCGCGGGCAGGTTGATGCTCCAACCCGCGCGCTCGGACGTCACGGGTGCCGAACCGGTTTCGGTGAGCTGGTGGATTTCGGTCACCGCGAGCGTGCTGTCGATGTGGGTTCGCCGCGCGAGCGGCCCGTGGTTGGCCAGCACGAAATAGCCGTGGGATTTTCCGAGCAGCGTTGCGGCCTCGACTGAGGGTTGATCGGTGCTCACCGTGGCGCGCACGCCGCTCCAATCGCGCAACGCGCGATACAGGCGGAAGTTGAGCTCGTTGCCTTCAAAAGCCGCGGCCTGGCTGCCGAGCCACGCCTCGATCGGATACGCAGACAACAGCGTGCGGCCCTTGCCATATTGATGTGCGATCAACGCCGGGCGATTGTCCTGGTCTACTGCGATGATTTCGCCATCGCCAACCTGCAACCCGGTACCCCAGTACTTCGCCGCCGCTCCCGGCAGCGTGAAATGGAAACTGTCGCCGGCCTTGAGGCTCCCCAGCGGCTTGACGATCTTCAGCGTCACTTCGCTGGAAACCACGGTGTCGGTCATGCGCGCGCCGAACAGCGATGCCATTTCGGGAATCGCGCCATTGGCCGCCAGCGAGGCATACAGCACTCCGCCGCCTTGCACATAGGCGCGCGCTCGC
The DNA here is from genome assembly GCA_050738715.1 of Steroidobacteraceae bacterium. Lineage (GTDB taxonomy): Bacteria > Pseudomonadota > Gammaproteobacteria > Steroidobacterales > Steroidobacteraceae > FEN-1191. The sequence goes on from JBOHZW010000319.1 coordinate 8,194, forward strand.
TCCCAGAAATCAGTGTGCAGGTGCACGAACACCGGATCGGTGGCCGTCAGTGGCGAGGGCAGTAACACGAGCGGATATTGTTCCCAATGCGTCGCTTCGCGCGGCAGGGACGGCATGAGTCCGGCACGATGCGCGAGGATGAAGGCCGACAGCGTCGAGCTCATGACCCACTGGTTGCCGTCGTAGGCGGTTGGCTCCTGGCCGTTCACCGCGCCGCCCTCCGCGACCGAAACATACGGTGTGACTTCGGGACCCTTCAGTCCAAAGCGCGAGAAGTCGCCGTGCGTGCGCGACCATTCTTCCGGAATGATGATCGCCGCGTCGGCCGTCGCCACTTTCAGCTCTTGCAGGTCCATGTGCGCGACTATCTTCGAAAAAGCCTGGAACGCCAGGCCCTGTGGGCGCATCTGGCGATCCCAGGTCGTGAGTCCAAACTGCGTTTCGTGGGGCGAGCGCAGGTACGGCACCTTGCGGTACTGCTCGGGCGCCGCGTCGGTGTAGCACCACAGCAGGAACCCGTTCGCACCGGCGCCGAGCGCCGAGTAAAGGCTCACCTGGTCGAAGGCGACGATGTTCTCCGGCGAATATTGCGCGCTCGATGCGCCCATCTCCTGCACCATCACCGGGCGACCTGCGTCGCGGCTGAGCGTGGTCTCGAAGGCGGCGCCATAGGTGCTGCGCTCGGCGACCATCGGATCTGGAAACAGGTCGGGCGTGTAGATCGTGTACGGATGCACGCTGAAAAAATCAACGTCCGCGGCGATCGTGTCCGGACGGAACGGACCGTGCTCCATGTCCTGCGTGCTGACGCCCGCAACAATGGGATGCATGTGATCGTACTTGCGCAGTCCGCCGCCGATGAGGCGCGTCCAGTTCACGGCCATGGCATCGGTGGTGCCGGGCGAGATCCAGAACGGCGGCTCGTCAGTCAGGTCCCAGGCGAGAATGCCGGTTTCGTGCGCGTAGCGACGGCCGAATTCCTGCGCCTGGTTCGTCTCGAGGCGCAGCATTTCCGGATCGGACTGCGGATTGCGCCCCATGCGCCACGGCACATCCCAGTACGCCTCGCCGACTTCGCCGCCGACGAACAACGAGGGATGCAGGTAGATGTGGTACTTGTGCGCGAGCGCGAGCAGCGCGTCGAACTGTGCGAAGGCCTCGGGGTTGTAGTCACCGGGACGCGGCTCGAACCACGCCCACATCAGGTCGAGCCGCACGGTGTTGAAGCCCATGCGCGCCATCTGCGCGAAGTCGGCTTCGATGTCCTGTGGATCCCATTGCAGCGGCCATTGCATCGCCGCCTTGGCCGGCACCCAATGCGCGCCGAGCACGAGGAAGCGCTGTCCATCGCGGGTGAAATAGTTTCCATCGAGCTGCGCGGCCGGCAGGTGATCGGGGGGCGCGGCGTCGGCAGCCGCCGCGTGCTGCGGCATTGCGAACAGGGCCGCGAACAGCAGCCATGGCAACCGCCATGCGATTCCTGGCATCGCTCGACCCAAGTTCAGCCCCCCAAGTCCCAAGACGTATTTTCGCCCCCGAGTTATCATCATAGTATCATATGTACATTAGCTTGTCAGCGCTATACTGAAGGTTGGGGAACGCGGATGGACCAACATGCGCAAGCGGGCCGCTGAGAAGACCGCGGGGACGCTGCCGCTCGATCTGCGTATCGAGACCGACAGCTATGTGCCCTATTACCAGCAGATCGTCGACCAAGTGCGGGCGCATATCAAGTCCGATGCGCTGCGGGAGGGCGAGGTTTTCCATTCGGAAGGCGAGATCGCCGCGGCGCTCGGCATCAGCAAGATGCCGGTGCGGCAGGCGTTCCTGAAGCTGCGCGCCGAAGGCTTGCTGGTCATTTCCAAGGGCAAGCGGCCGGTCATCGGCTCGAGCCAGGTGCCCTGGAATTTCCAGCAGCTGCGCGGCTTCAGCGAGGAAATGCGCCGGCGTGGCCTCGTGCCATCGGCCAAGGTGCTGAGCCTGAAGCGCGCGGCCGCCGATGCCGAGACCGCCCAGGCGCTGCGCCTGAACGCGGGCGATGCGGTGTTCGCGTTGCGCCGGCTGCGTTACGTGAACAACGAGCCGGTGGCGGTGGTCACCAGTTTCCTGCCGGTCGCGCTGTTTCCGGACCTGGAGAAACAGGACCTCGGCAAATCCTCGCTGTATGCCATCTTCGAGAAAGTCTATCGCCGCAAGCTGAACTGGGCCGAAGAGGAAATCGGCGCGACGACGGCGACCGAGGAAATCGCCCGCGTGCTTGACACCTCACCGGGCAAGCCCTTGTTGTTCGTGCGCGAGACGACGTACGACATGCAGCGCAAGGCCATCGAGCACAGCCATTCGCTGCTGCGCGCCGATCGCTACAAGGCGACCGTGGTGTCGATCCGCAAGCGCTAGGAGTCGAGTGAAGGGCCGGTCAAGCGGCGACGAATTTTATTGCGTGGCACTGCCGTAATGGAGCGTCAGCGCCTGCGTCGTCGGCGCGTACAGCCCCTGCGGAACGGGCAGGACCGCGACGCCCCCGGTCGTTGGCACTGACAGCACGACGCGTTGTTCGCCGCGCACTTCGAGCCGCTGGAACGAACCGGGCTGCACCGCGAATTCCAGGCGGATGGGCCAGCCATGGCCCTGCACCGGCGTGAGCCTCAGTTCGCCTTCACCAGCAAGCCCCTCGAGGGAGACCCGCAGCGAGTTGCGGTCCCAGGTCTGCATCAACGCTGGCGCAGATGCGCCGCCAGCGCCCTCGACCAGCAATTCGTTGACCGGCGGTTCCGGCGCTGCCGGTGCATGATGCCAGGGCCAATGCGGACGCCAGTGCGAGGATTCGTGCCGCGGCGCGTGACTGCAGCCGGCCAGCAGCAGCAATGCAAACAGCACAGGCCACGCAGGCAACACAGGCCGCGCGCAGCATTCGTGTGGTGATTGGCGGCGGGCGGTCTCGGTCACGTTTGCGTCCTCGAGGGCGTGGCGGATTGAACATCCGCGATGTATCGCGGCCGGCGCCCGTGTTTGCGTAACATACGCGACAGCGGCGCAGATTATCAGCTGTCGGCTTTTTTCGACACGAGATGGATGCATCCATGGAGACGACGCAGGCACGCACGATGACTCCGCAGTGGGCGACACTGGCCTTCGGCGGCGTTGGCGTCCGAGTGGACCTGGCCCATCCGCACGACCTGTCGTTGGGCTTCAATTTCGACGGCGAAGATCCGCGCTGGTTCGATGCGCCGCATTCGCACAGCGAAGCGCTCGCCAGTGGCACGTTCATCGGCCGCGTGCGCGATGGCGGCAGCTGCAACTGCAGCACCATTTCACTGACACCGCACTGCGACGGCACCCATACAGAGAGCGCCGGCCATCTGACGCGCGATCGCTTCGATGTGCGCGAGATCATGCCCGCGCAGCTGTTGCCCGCGCTGCTTGTCAGCGTGACGCCCGCGGCGGCCCGGAGCACCGGCGAAAGCAGCCGCCCGGCGCCACTCGACGAAGACCTGCTGATCACGCGCGCCGCACTGGAACGGGCCTGGCCCGCGGCGCCGCCGTTTGCGCCGCAGGCACTTATCGTGCGAACGCTTCCGAATCCTGAATCGAAGCGGCAGCGCGACTACCGACACCAGCCGGCGCCATTCCTGTCACTTCCGGCAGCGGAGCTGTTGGTCGAACGCAGCATTGAGCACCTGGTGCTCGATGTGCCCTCGGCCGATCGCGCCTCCGACGAAGGACAAATGACGGCGCACCGTGAATTCTTTGGCCTCGCTCCCGGCGAGTCAGCCCGCTCCGCGGTGCGACGGCCGCAATGCACGATCACCGAGTTCGCATACATCGCCGACGTCATCGCGGACGGCGCGTACCTGTTGGGTTTGCAGTGCGCGGCGTTGGCCGGCGACGCGCTGCCCTCGCGCCCGTTGCTGTACCCGGTGCGCTCGTGAATGACGCGATCGCTGCCTCGCCCGGTCACGACGCAGCGATCGAGCTCGATCGCGCCGATGAGCTTCGTGACTTTCGCGCACGCTTCGCGATGCCGCGCAACGCGGCCGGCGCCGAGCTGACGTACCTGTGCGGCCATTCGCTGGGCCTGGCGCCGATCGCGGCCCGCAGCCGCGTGCTCGAGGAACTGGAGGACTGGGAGCGGCTCGGCGTACTGGGCCACGAACACGGCCGTCGCGCATGGATTGGCTACGCTGAGCGACTCGCGCCCGCGCTTGGCGCACTGGCCGGCGCCGCGAGCGAGGAAGTGGTTGCGATGAATTCGTTGACCGTGAACCTGCACCTGCTGCTCGCCAGCTTCTACCGCCCCGCCGGCACGCGTCGGCGCATCCTCATCGAGGCGGGCGCATTTCCGTCGGACCGCCATGTCGTGCATTCGCAGCTGCGCTGGCACGGCATCGATCCGGCCGAAGCGCTGCTGGAACTGGCGCCACGCGCCGGCGAAGAATTGCTGCGCCTGGAGGACATCGAGGCGAGTATCGCCGCCGCGGGCGATTCACTGGCGCTGGTGCTGTGGCCCGGCGTGCAATACCGGACGGGACAGGCGTTCGATCTCAAACCCATCGTCGCCAGCGCTCATCGCAGTGGCAGCACAATAGGTTTCGACCTCGCGCATTCGATCGGCAACCTGCCGCTGTCGCTGCACGACAGCGGCGCCGATTTCGCGGCGTGGTGCAGCTACAAGTATCTGAACGGCGGCCCCGGCGCGATCGGCGGTGCGTTCGTGCACGAGCGGCACGCGCGCGACGCGCGCCTGCCGCGGCTTGAAGGCTGGTGGGGCAGCAATCCGGCGACACGGTTCCTGATGGGTGGCGCATTCGAGTCGACGCCCGGCGCGGCGGGCTGGCAACTGTCCAATCCGCCCGTGTTCTCCGCGGCGCCGCTGTTGGCTTCGCTCGAATTGTTCGGCGAGGCCGGCATGTCGCGGCTGCGAACCAAGTCCCGCTCCCTGACGGCTTTCCTGAACACCTCGCTGCTTGCGGCCTGTGGCAAGGACATCGAGATCTTATCGCCGGATGATGCCCAACAGCGCGGCGCGCAACTTTCGGTCCGTGTTCTCGGCGGCGCTGCGCGCGCGCGTCGTGTGCATGAGGCGCTCGGCAGACGTGGCGTGGTTGGCGACTGGCGCGAGCCCGACACGATCCGCCTGGCGCCCGTGCCGCTGTACAACCGTTTCAGCGATGCGTGGTGCGCCGCCGGCGAATTTGCCGCGGCGATCCGCGACGCCGGCTCGGCGCCAGCGTGAGCGCGCGCGGCGCGGCCGCGGTCACCATCGTCGGCGCTGGCCCGGTCGGCACGCTGCTCTCGCTGCTGATCGCGGCCGACGGACATCGGGTGCGCGTGCTGGAGCGGCGCTCGGACCCGCGCATCGGTCCCATCGAGCGGGGCCGCTCGATCAATCTCGCGCTGGCGGCGCGCGGACTCGCCGCCCTTGCGCACGCCGGCGTGCTGGCGCGAGTGCAACCGGAGTTGGTCGAGATGCGCGGACGGCAGCTGCACGACCGCGAGGGCCGCGGTGCTTTGCTGCCGTACGGATTGCGCGCGCACGAGGTGATTTATGCCGTCGACCGCTCGCGGCTCAACACGGCGTTGATCGAAGCGGCGGCCGAGTCGCCGCTCATCGACCTGCGGTTCGGGCAGCGCGCGCTGGATGTCGAGGCCGCCACGGGCAACGTGAGCTGGCAGGACTCCGCCGGCGCAATCGCGCAGACCGGGCCTGCCACGCTCGTCATCGCGGCCGACGGCGCCGGCTCGGCGCTGCGCCACGCCATGCAGGCTCGCGGCCTGCTGCAGGCGAGGGAGGAGCCCCTTGTTCACGATTACAAGGAGCTGCACATTCCGCCGCTGTCCGATGGCGGCTGGCCGCTCGCGCCGCATGCGCTGCACATCTGGCCGCGCAGCGAATTCATGCTGATCGCGTTGCCGAATCCCGATCGTTCATTCACCGCGACGCTGTTCCTGCCGGCACTCGGCGCGAATGCATTCGAGGCGCTCATCGACTGCACGGCCGCTCGCGCTTTCTTCGCGCGCGAGTTTCCGGATGCGCTCGCGCTGATTCCCGATTTCGACGCGCAATTTGCCTCGCACCCGCAGGGCAAGCTCGGCACGCTGCATTGCTGGCCGTGGCAGGTGCAGCGCGTGCTGCTGATCGGCGATGCCGCGCACGCGATCGTGCCCTTCCACGGGCAGGGATTGAACTGCGGCTTCGAAGACTGCATGCAGCTCGCGCAATTGCTGGCCGGCGAATCCGCGCCGGAAGCGGCGTGTGCCCGCTTCGAGCACCTGCGCCGCCCGAACACCGACGCCATCGCCGCGATGGCGATCGAGAACTATCAGGAGATGCGCGCTGCGGTCATGGGCCAGGATTTCGCACGCCGCAAGCAGCTGGCGCTCGATCTCGAGCAGCGCTACCCCGCCCGCTTCATCCCGCGCTACTCGATGGTGATGTTCCACGCTGAAATCCCCTACGTGGAAGCGCAGCGCCGCGGCGCGCTGCAGGCAGACGTGCTCGATGCGGTGCTGGCGGCCGGCGCAGGCGCCGATTCGGCGCTGGCCGCGCGACTGCTGGATGAAGCAGGGCTGTAGCGGCGCGCTACAGTTCGACCTGCGTGGCCAGCACGATCACTCGCCGGTCGGGCATGAGGAAGAAATCGACGGCTTGCGTGCTGCGCCGCTGCATCCACGCGAACAAACGACGGCGCAGGCCGTCGTAACCACCACGCGGCCGCGGCCGTACGAGATGCCAGCCGAGGAAGAAGGAGCTGTCCTGGCCGAACAGCTTCAGTCCGCGCACGCGGCATTGCTTCAGCGCCTCGCTGACATCGGGCGTCTCCATGAAGCCGAACCGCGCCGTGATCTGCGTGACACCTTCCTGCAGCGTGTCGATACGCACGCGATCGCCCGGATCCTGGCGCGGTGTGCGCACGAACTCCATGTGCAGGAAAACGATGCGCTCGTGCGCCACGTGGTTGTGATCGAGGTTGCGCAGGAATGCGGTGGGCACGTAGTGCGGTTCGCTGACGAGGAATACAGCGGTGCCGGGTACGCGCGTTGCTGATGCGAGCAGTTGCGGCAGGTCCTTCAGCGGCACCGCCATGGCGCGCAGCGCGGCGCGCAGCAGCCTGCGGCCGTGGCGCCAGGTCATGAACACGCCGTACAGGATGGTCGCGAAGAACAGCGGCACCCACGCGCCTTGCGCAAACTTGGCGAGGTTCGCCACGCAGT
>JBOHZW010000320.1:0-3054 GCA_050738715.1 Steroidobacteraceae bacterium
AGGTAGCCCAGGCTCCGGCCGCGTTCAGTGGAAGTCACGAGTTGCGCGCCATTGCGCAACCGCAGGGCGGGATCGGCTGGACGCACGCCGACGAGTTGCAGCCGTTCTGCCTGGGCCGGCCCGCCACGTTGCGCCAGTGCGCGCCCGACGTAGTCGCCGCGCGGTTTCAACATTCGCTCGAATCCGAGATCAACGGCGTTGGTGTTGCCATTGAGCTCGGCCGCGGTCACATGGCCTTTCTCGATGCGCAAGGTGTTCAGTGCATCGAGTCCATAGGGTCTTATGCCATGCGCTTTGCCCGCTTCGAGCACGGCGAGCCATGTTTCGGTGGCGCGATTCGCCGGCACGGCGAGTTCATAAGCGAGTTCGCCCGAAAACGAAATGCGGAAGATGCGCCCTGGTATGCCGGCGACGTGGGCAACGCTCGCGGCCATGAACGGAAACGAGGCGTTGTCGAGCTCGAGTCCGGACACGACCGGCGCGAGGACCGAGCGCGCATGTGGTCCTGCCACCGCGAACTGCGCCCATTGATCGCTCACATCGGTCAACAGCACATCGAGGTGCGGGCAATGGGCCTGCAACTGGAATTCCATGTGTTCCAGGACTGCCGCCGCATTCGCCGTTGTCGTCGTGACCAGGAAATGTCGCTGGCCGAGGCGGCTCGTCGTGCCATCGTCGAACAGCATGGAGTCTTCGCGCAGCATGATGCCGTAGCGCGCGCGGCCCACCGGCAGCGTTGAAAATGTGTTCGCGTAGATGAAGTCGAGGAACTGCGCGGAATCGGCCCCCTGCACGTCGATCTTGCCAAGCGTCGACACGTCAGTGATGCCGACGGCGCTGCGCACATGGCGCGCTTCGGCCAGCACCGCAGGCCAGCCACTCTCGTGCGAGTAAACCAGCGGCCGCAGCCACAGACCCAGCGACACGAAGCTGGCGCCGGCCGCTGCGTGCCAATCGTGCAGCGGCAAACGGCGCTTGGGCTTGAAGTGCGCCCCGGTCTCCGCGCCGGCCAGCACCGCAAGTGGCACCGGTTGAGCGTAAGGACGTGGCTTCGCCTGGCCCACCGACTGCAGCGGTTTGCCCAACGCCGCCGCCAGCACGGCGCTGCCGACCAATCCGCCGATGCGTCCCTGGTCCGCGCCCATGCCGTGCGTGGTGTAGCGTTTCATGTGCTCGACATGTTCGTAGCCCTCGCGCGCCGCGAGCCGCACATCGGCGGTGGTCACATCGTTTTGCAGGTCGACAAAGGATTTTCGCGCGCCCGGCACTTCCCAGAGCGCGGAGACCGGCGCCTGCTGCGGATCCGACGGCCACGATGCGCTATCGAGTTCCGGAGTGCGCAGCTCGGCGCCAAGTTGCGCGGCCATTGCGCGCGCGGCCGCGGCGCCATCGCGCGCAGCGCCGGCGATGCCGTGTATCCCGCGCGCCGCGCCGGCGATCTGACCGCTTTCCGGCGCAAGCTTCGCGACAAACGCGGCAGTTGGCTCGCTCCATTCCAGCGCTGCGCCCTGCTGGCAAGCGAGCGCAGTGGAGGGTGAATGTCCGCCCGAGACCAGCAGGCAGTCAGTCGACAGGCGGAACGATCGTGCATCGCTCAAGGTTCGGATGCGCACGCTGCTGACGCCGTGCCTGCCTGCCACGTCGACGACGACGGCGCCCGCGTACACGTCGATGCCGGCGGCGCGTGCGCGTTCCGCCGCCCGGGAATCGGCGCGGATGTCGATGATGCCGGCGCATTCGATGCCCGCGTCGCGCAACGCCAGCGCCGATTCGTAGGCTTCATCGTTGTTGACGAACCACGCTGGCCTGCGGCCCACGGCGACGCCGTATAGGCGCAGGTACTGCAGGGCTGCACCCGCCATCATGACGCCCGGTCGGTCATTGCCGGGAAAAGCGATCAGCCGCTCGGTCGCGCCGGTCGCATGCAGTACGCGCTTCGCACGGATGATGCGCAGCCGCTCGCGCAGTCCCGCGAATGTGGCGGATTCAGCCGGCGAGAGCTCCTGCATCGCCGCGAATACGCCATGTCCATAGGCACCGACCACCGTCGTTGCGGGAAAGCAGCGTACGCCGGGCAAGCGTTGCAAGGCCGCGCACGTCGACTCTAGCCACGGCTGCCAGCGCGCGTCGACCCGGGTCCCGCCGCCCAGTTTTCTTTGCTGGTCGGCGAGCAGCACGCGCAATCCGGCGGATCCCAATACATGTGCGGCAGTGAGACCAGCCGCTCCGCCGCCGACAATCAGGACATCGCAGTGATCGTGCACGGTTTCGGCAAGCGCTGCCGTGTGCGCACTCGCGTCGGCACCGACGCGCCCGAATCCGGCCGCGCGCCGGATCAACGGTTCAAAGACCCGCTCCCAGGCCCAACCGGGCGACATGAAGGTCTTGTAGTAAAAGCCGGCCGGCAGGAATCGCGCCATAAGATCATTGATGGCGAGTGCGTCCAGCTTCAGCGAAGGCCAGCGATTCTGGCTCACCGTTTCCAGGCCCTCGCGGAGCCGGAGCGTTGTCGCCAGCACGTTGGGTTCGCGCCCGCGCGGCAGGATCAAGTCCACCAAAGCGCTGGGTTCTTCGCTCCCGGCGGTCACTACGCCGCGCGGCCGGTGGTACTTGAAACTGCGCGCAACGAGGCGCACGCCATTGGCGAGCAGCGCGGAAGCGAGTGTGTCGCCCTCCAGCCCGCGCATCCATCGTCCGTCAAAGCGAAACTGCAGTGGCTGCGCGGAATCGACGGCAGAACCTGCGCAGACGCGCGCCGGGCCGGGCATCAGCCGCGCTCCGTCGCGGCGCCGGCATCCTCCACGGCGCGAATCTCGTGCGTCAGTGTGTGCCGCTCGACTCGCAGCAATCGGCGGCAACCGCCCGTGTGCAGCCACCATTCCGGATGCCAATCGCGCAAGTTGCCGCGCTCGTACACGAACGCAGTGAACTCGCTTATCGTCGCATCGAGCGCCGGCCGCCGCACTTGCGCATCGCCGCGATAGCGAAATTCGATCTCATCGCGCAGTCCGCACCATGGGCAATTGATCCTGAGCATTGTCGATGGCGTTTCAG
>JBOHZW010000321.1:0-4418 GCA_050738715.1 Steroidobacteraceae bacterium
CGGTCATGAAGAGGACGAATCTTCATGGATCAAACTCCTTCGAAATTGTTTTGAACGGAACCGGCTTGCCGGCATCTGAAAAATCAGCCGGAGAGAGTTATTAGCACTCTCCCTCGGTGGCTGCTAATGATAGGGGCTGATTTTAAGGATTCAAGAGGCGCGACACATGACGGCAACCCCCTGTAGGGCTATGCTCAGCGGTTGTTTGGCGCTTTCTTCAATATAACCCGTTGATTGTGGAAGCCTAATGGACACCACCCTTGTTTCTGTCAAATCGCAGCGCTGGCGGATTTACATAAGGCGCGGCGTCATGGTGCTGCTCGCCGGGTTGTCGCTGGCCTGGCTGCCGCTGACCGCAAGCGCGGCCGACGCCAATGGCAACACGCTGCTGCCGGGCGCCGGCCACAACGACACTTTCCTGCCGCCCGATGTCGCCTTCCGCCTTGCCGCCAGCGCTGAATCGCCGGATCGAGTGCGCCTGAGCTGGGCCATCACGCCCGGTTACTACTTGTATCAATCGCGATTGAAGTTCGCGACGACAAGTCCGGGCATGACGCTTGGTGCACCCGAACTACCGGCGGGCGATACGAAGAACGACGAATATTTCGGCAAGCAGGTCGTTTACCACAACGCTTTGATCGCGCATGTTCCGGTCGCGCACGCCGCCGGCACGCGCGCGCTGACGCTGTCCGTCACGTACCAGGGTTGCGCCGAAGCGGGATTGTGCTATCCGCCGATCACGAAGCAGTTCGACCTGACTTTGCCGGGCACCGCTCTCGCAGCAACCGGTGCATCCGCGGATGCGGGTGCAGGCGGCACCGGTTCCACGAACGCAGGTTCCCCGGGCGCCGCGAGTGCCGCGCCGTTCGTGTCCGAACAAGACCGGCTGGCGCGCATGATCCGCACCGGAAGCCTCGCGGCGATCATCGCCAGTTTCTTTGGGCTGGGCTTGCTGCTCGCGTTCACGCCCTGCGTGCTGCCGATGGTGCCGATCCTGTCTGGATTGATCGCGGGCCAGGGCGCGAACGTCACAACGCAGCGCGCCTTCCTGCTGTCACTCACTTATGTGCTCGGCATGGCGATCACTTATACGGTGGCCGGCGCGGCGTTCGCCGCCGCAGGCCATCAGGTGCAGGCGGTATTCCAGCAACCGTGGATCATCCTGTTGTTCGCCGCCCTGTTCATCGTGTTGGCGCTGTCGATGTTCGGGCTGTTCACGTTGCAGATGCCCGGCGTGATCCAGGAGCGCCTCACCTCGACCAGCAATCGCCAGCGCGCCGGCACTTTCGGCGGCGTCGCGATCATGGGTGCGCTGTCGGCGCTGATCGTCACGGCCTGCGTCGCGCCCGCACTCGTAGGCGCATTGTTGGTAATAGGGCAGGGCGGCGATGTCGTGCGCGGCGCGGTGGCGCTGTTCTCGATGAGCCTGGGGATGGGCGCACCGCTCCTGGTGATCGGCACTTCCGCCGGCAAACTGCTGCCTCGCGCGGGCGCGTGGATGGACACGGTAAAGCAATTGTTTGGCGCCATCATGCTGGGCGTCGCGGCCTGGATGCTTGCGCGCTTCGTCGGCGATCGCCTGAGCCTGCTGCTGTACTGCGTGCCGCTCATTGCGGCGGTGGTCGTGCTCTGGAAATCGCGGGCTCGCGGCCCCGCCCGTGCTCTGGGACGAGTCGTCGCGCTTGGCGCGGGCGCCTATGTCGTGCTGCTGGGCGTTGGCTTTGCGCGGGGCGCCACCGATCCGTTGCGGCCGCTGGCCGCGCCGGCCGCGATGCAAGCCGCCGAACTTCCCTTTGCGCGCGTGAGCAGCGTGGCCGAACTCGATCGGGCGGTGCAGGCCGCCAGTGCCAGCGGCCGCGCCGTGATGCTCGATTTCTATGCGGACTGGTGCACCTCCTGCAAGGAAATGGAGCGCTACACCTTTTCGAATCCGCAGGTGCACGTTGAACTCTCGCAGCTCACGCTGCTGCGCGCCGACGTGACAGCGAACAATGCCGAGGATCAGGCCTTGCTGAAGCGTTTCGGTATCTTCGGCCCCCCGACGATCGCCTTCTATGGCAAGGACGGCAATGAACGCAGCAACTACCGCGTGGTCGGCTACATGAAGGCCGCGGAGTTTGCGCAGGTCGTCTCGCGCGCGACGCAAGCAGGCGGTTGAATTGCATTGAGAGCGCTGCCGATCGTGCTGTTGCTCGCCGCGGCGCTGGCTGGCGCGGCCGGCGGATTCCTCGTGTTTCGCGACCATTCGGCCGCCACGCCAGTAACCGCTGTCGTCACTCCGGCCGAACTCGCCGCTGCGACGGATGCCTCGGCGCCGCCGGCTCCGACTATTCCCGCCACCGTACCGGATATCTCACTGCCGGACCTCGCGGGCAAGCCGGTCGCATTGCGGTCAACCGACGGACATCCACGGCTGTTCAACTTCTGGGCCACCTGGTGCGAGCCCTGTCGCCGGGAAATTCCGCTGCTCAATGCGTTGCAGGATGCCCATGCCGGCGACGGACTGCGGATCGTCGGCATCGCGGTCGACTTTCGCAATGCCGTCCAGGCCTATCTCAAGACCAGCCCCCTGCACTACACATCATTGGTCGGCGAAGAAGCCGGCCTTGATGCCGCACAGAAATTCGGCATGGATCTGGTGCTGCCGTTTTCGGTATTCGCGGACGGGCAAAACCGCATCGTGGCCGTCAAAGTGGGTGAACTGCATCGGGAGGAAGCGGACGCGATCCTTGCCCAGATGCGGCTGCTGACGGCCGGAAAAACGACCCTTGGTGATGCACAGGCTGTTATCGCAAGCACTATGAAGGAACTTGCGACCTCAAGGGCGAAACAGTCAGCGGCTAAATAGCCCGTATTGTTTCAAAAAAAACTCGAGTGCGCGGGAGCCGCATCTCAGCGGATCGCTGCAAATTTGACGACAATGCGTATCAATCGATGCGCGGTTGGGCTAAATTCGCCGCAATTAACGACAAGACCGCGGTGGCATCGACCCCATGGCCCGGCTGTTATTACTTAATGGTCCGAACCTGAACCTGCTGGGCAGCCGGGAGCCCGACACCTACGGCTCGGTGACGCTCGCCGAAATCGAGTCACGCGCCACAACGTTGGCAACGCAGCTTGGCCATGAACTTACGGCCGAGCAGAGCAACGCCGAGCATGTGCTGATCGAGGCTGTGCAACGCGCCCCGGCCGGTGACGTCAGGTTCCTGATCCTCAACCCCGGCGGGCTGACGCACACCAGCGTGGCGCTGCGCGATGCGCTGCTGGGCGTCAAACTCCCTTTCATCGAAGTGCACCTGTCGAACACCGCCGCGCGCGAGGAATTCCGTCACCGTTCCTATTTTGCCGACATTGCCGTGGGCTCGATCGTGGGCCTGGGTGCCGTCGGCTATGAACTCGCAGTGCGCGCTGCAGCAGCGCGGCTGGCAAGCTGAGCCCATCGCAATCAGGAGACGAGCGACCGATGGACATCCGAAAAATAAAAAAACTGATCGAGCTGCTCGAGGAGTCGGGCGTCGCCGAAATCGAGATCCGCGAGGGCGAGGAATCGGTGCGCATTGCGCGCCAGGCTCCCGCGGGATCGCCGCCTGCCGCGGCACCGGCGGTCACGTACGGCCACGCGCCTGCGCCGATATCGCCCTCGGCGGCGGCACGCTCAGCCGCCGCGCAAGCGCCGGCCGACGCACCAGCGGCCGCGAGGGCGGGCGCGGAAGGCGAACAGGTCGTGGCAGCCCCGATGGTCGGCACGTTCTATGTCGCGCCATCGCCCGGCGCGAAGCCCTTCGTCGACATCGGTGATGAGGTGCAGCCGGGCCAGGTGTTGTGCACGATCGAGGCGATGAAGATGATGAACCAGATCGAGTCGGAGTTTGCCGGCCGCGTGCGCGCGGTGCTGGCCAAGAATGGGGACCCGGTCGAGTTCGGCCAGCCCTTGTTCGTCATCGAATAGCAGCCGTGCTCGACAAGATCGTTATCGCCAACCGCGGCGAAATCGCGCTGCGCATCCTGCGAGCCTGCCGCGAATTGGGCATCAAGACCGTCGCCGTGCATTCCACGGCGGACGCAAACCTGAAGCACGTTCTGCTCGCCGATGAATCGGTGTGCATCGGGCCGCCGGCCAGCCGCGACAGCTACCTGAACATGCCGGCCATCATCAGCGCGGCCGAAGTCACCGACTCGGTCGCGATCCATCCGGGCTACGGATTCCTGTCCGAGAACGCGGACTTCGCCGAGCGCGTCGAGCAGTCGGGCTTCGTCTTCATCGGCCCGCGCGCCGAAACGATCCGCATCATGGGCGACAAGATCGCCGCCAAGGCGGCGATGCGCAAGGTCGGCATTCCCTGCGTGCCGGGCTCCGACGGGGCGCTGCCCGACGATCCCAAGGAGATCCGGCGCCTCGCGCTCGGGGTGGGCTATCC
>JBOHZW010000322.1:0-1735 GCA_050738715.1 Steroidobacteraceae bacterium
GCGCTGGAGCGGCGGATGCTCGAGCCGGTGATCAACGCCGCGGACCTGGTGGTTGACACCTCGCGCCTAAGCGTGCACGAGCTGCGCGAGCTGATCAATCGCCGCATCGGCAAACGGCCGCGCGATCGCATGTCCGTGCTGTTCGAGTCATTTGGCTTCAAGCACGGCATTCCCGGCGACGCCGATTTCGTGTTCGACGTCCGCTCGCTGCCCAATCCCTACTGGGAGCCGCAGCTGCGCGCGCAGACCGGGCGCGACACGCAGGTGATCGCATTCCTCGAATCGAACGATGCGGTCGGGCGCATGATCGACGACATCACGGGCTTTCTCGAGCGCTGGATTCCCGAGTACCAGCGCACCAACCGCAGCTACCTCACGGTCGCGATCGGCTGCACCGGCGGCCAACACCGCTCCGTCTACATCACGGACAAGCTCGCCGCGCATTTCGGCGCGAAATATCCGCACGTACTCGCCCGCCACAACGCCCTGCCCGACACCGGCGCCGCCCGCTCCCTGAGCGACTGACCAGCCGCGCATCTTCTTCCAAGCCGAGTACCGGGAGGTGCCCTGGCTGCGCCGACGCCAACGTTCAGGAAAAATGGGGACAGATCTATTTTCGCATTGGATGGCTGGGCGAAAATAGATCAGTCCCCATTTTCTGCACGGCGGTCCCGAAAGGACCTCCCAAGACCGACACCCGCCCGGTACTCGGCCCGGAAAATGCGCGCTTCAGCTCGCGCGGGCGGTCGCGCTGGGTGTCAACGCGGCGGCGATGGAAGGCTCGGCGAATTGCTGGAGATCGGCGCGGCGCGCCATCCCGTCCGCGTAGCCGAGGCGAATCAGGTCGCGCGTGTAGCTCGACTCGAACATGAGGTAGCTCATGAGCTGCGTGCCATTTGCGTTGTAGGCACCCATCGTGCGCATGAGAGTCCGCAGGGAACGCGGCAGGTCGGCGGCATGGCGCGCCGCGATGCGGCGCAGGTCTTCGCTCGGCAGGATGATCGTCGCCTCGACGTGCCGCAAGCCGCCGCCTTCGAAGTTCGCGGCCAGCTGATTGACGCGCTCGAGCCGCTCGAGGTCCGCCTGGATCTGGTCGTTGAACAAGGTATCGAGCATGAAGCCGAACAGCTGGCCCGGCGTCGGTGAGATCGGCGGGTCGGCCGGCGCCAGGGCACCGTGATCGCCGTGCGCGCGCACCCCGATCACGAGCAGCCGATCGGCGCCCAGGTGGATCGCGGGACTCAGCGGCGCAAGCTGGCGCATCGCGCCGTCACCGTAGTACTGGTTGCCGATCTTGACCGGCGGAAACAGGAACGGCACGGCGAGGCTCGCCATCAGATGGTCGAGCGTCAGTCGCGAGCGCTGGCCCGAATGCAGCACCCGCTCCCAGGGCGCGATCGCTTCGTCCGCATCGAAGAAGGCAACGGAGTGCGCACTGCTGTAGCCGGTCGCTGACAGGGCGAGAGCATCGAGCGAACCGCGCCGGATCGACGCGGCGACGCGGTCGAAATTCACGCGCCGCGCAAGGAGTCCGCGCAGCGGACTGTTGTCGAGCAGCGAACGCGGCGCCCGCGCGAGGAATCCGGCCGACAGCAGCGCCACCAGCCACTGCAGACCGGAGCGCAGCACCGTGAACGAATCGGATCGGAAAACCTGGTCGCAATGAAAACCGCGCCAGACGCGTTCGAGATTGCGCACGGCGACGCGAAAGCGCAGAGGGTCCGCGGCGAGAACG
>JBOHZW010000323.1:0-6133 GCA_050738715.1 Steroidobacteraceae bacterium
GGATTCGGGCGATCGAGCACCCACACCGCCTTGCGCTTGCGCGCGCAATCCTCGAGCAGGTAGCGGAGCGTAGTGATGAACGTGTAGACGCGGCAGCCGATGTCCTGCAGGTCGACGATCAGCACATCGAAGTGATCGAGCATTGCATCGCTCGGCCGGCGCGCGGTGCCGTACAGGCTGTAAACCGGGATGCCGTGTTGCGGGTCGCGGAAATCCGGCGACTCGATCATGTTGTCCTGTTTGTCACCGCGCAGTCCGTGCTGCGGACCGAAGGCCGCGGTGAGCCGCAACTCGGGAATCGCAGCGAGCGCATCGAGTGAATGGCGCAGGTCGGCCGTCACCGACGCAGGGTGTGCGACGAGCGCGAGCCGCTTGCCCTCGAGCGGGCGGCGCAACCCGCGGTCTTCGATCAACCTGTCGATGCCGAATTTCATGTCAGCGCAACGCAGAAACTGTCGGCCGAGTGGAAATCAGGTTTCGCGCCCGCGTGACGCAACGCCCAATAACCCAGCGTGCCGTCGTCCGCCTCGATGACGGCGGCGAGGCCGATCCGCCAGCGCGCAGTGCCAGATTCATCGCCACAGTCCTGCCGCCGCATGGCCGGCAATTGGGCGCAGACCTGGATGCGTAACTGCCCGGGCCCGAGCGGGTGTTGCGTGATGCCGACCTGTGGCTGTTCGCAATGGCTCTGCCCGCGCCGGTAGTCATCGAACCGATACGCGGCCCAGTCGCCGCACGGCGAGAAATTGAACTCGAGGTAGTCGGCCGCCGTCTCGCGCTGCGCGAACAATTCGAGGCATGTGTGGTGCCACAATTCGTCGCGGCGCCGTGGATGGGTCGCCGGCGCAGGCAGCCGCAACCGCAGCAGGTCGCCGTGCAACAGGTAGTCGAGCGTGATGCGTCCGTCGGGCTGCAGCGCGCCCGATACCGACAGCGCGCGCAACGGTCCCTGGGCAGTGGATGGATGCAGTCGCAGCGGCAGGTCATGGAATTCAGTGGTGGCGGCGGTCTGCACGGCGGGCAACGCTACGCAATTGCGCGCTTGGGCGCAACGCGCCGGCCGCAATACCGGGTGCCAAACCGAGTGTGCAGTCCGGGCTGCGCACTCAGTGCTCGGCCGGCGAGGGACGCGGCGCCGCCGCCGCATCGAGCCGTGCGCGCGCGATGGCCGGGCGCTCATCGCGCTGGTAGTTCCACGGCACGGTGTGCAGTTGTGCCAGCAGCGCTGCGATGAAGCGGTTCTGCCGGTCGCGGGCGATGGGCACCGGCACGCCATGGTTCAGGATCGCGAAATACACGGTGCCGCGATCGCTCGTGGGGATTGCGCCGATCAATGCGCTGGCGCCGTAGTCGCCGAACGTGCCGGTCTTGCCCACCACGCGCCCCACTTGATTGGGTTTGTTGAATCGATCATGCAGCGTACCCGCATCGATGCCGGCGACCGGCAGGATATCGACGAGCCGATGCCCGCTACCGGCGAGTTCCTGCTCCAGCGCACGCAGCAGTGTCACCGCAGCGCGCGGACTCAGTCGATTGCGCCCGTCGGTGCCGGCGCCGTCGCCGAGCGTGATCTCATCGCGCATCGTCGCCGGCACGGCGCCGCGCGCCAGCGCTTCCACCGCGGCCGCGCCGCCCGCCGCATCCGCCAGCGGCTTGAACACATTGTTCGAGTAGTCGTTCAGCTGCTTGGCGAGTTCGAGCAGTGTTTGCGAGTGATGTACCAGCAATGATTGGGGTATTTCTGCGCTGGCCGCATTGCTTAGCGCGCCATCGAAGCGCAGCGCGGGCAGCGTCGGTGATGCGTTGTCGCCGTTCAGCTGCGTACGCACGGCATCCCAGGCGAGTGGCGGCGCCTGGCCCGACATGACCTGCCGGAGCCGCACCGAACCCTCGTCGGGTTGCCAGTCGAAGGTGAGCGGTGCCTGCGCACGCAAGGTTCCCGTAACGTGGTGCAATCCGAGCTGATTGAGCCGCGCCGTCACCAGTAGCGCATTCTCATCGACGAAATACGGATCGCCATCGCTGGCCACGAGCAGGTCGCCGTCGAGCGTGTCGTCGTACATCCGGCCCGCGGCCAGGAATGTCGTCGTGAAGCGGTGATCGGGACCGAGCTTGCGCAACAGCGCCAGCGTCGTCGGCACCTTCGACACCGAAGCCGGGTGCACGGGCAGCTCGGCGGCCTGCGCCAGCAGTACCGTGCCATCGGCCGTCTCGACGTAGACGCCCTGGCCGACACCCAGCACGGCGCGAGCCAGATGGGCGAGCGAACGATTGCCGGGCGGCGCGGTCGAATCGGCCAAAGCACTGGAGGCCGCGAGCATGGCCAACAGGACTACCGCGCACAGCCGTGGGTACAATGAATCATTGTTCATTGGGGACATCGAGGGGAGTATCGCATGTCGATCAAATCACTGGCCTGGACTGCCATCTCATCTGGCGCAATCGCGCTGGGCTCCATTGCCGCGGCGGCCGACACGCCTGCGCCACTGCCGGCGGATAACCTGTTTGCCACGCCCAGCACGCTGCCCTACGGTATGCCCGACTTCAAACGCATCAAGGACAGCGATTTCCTGCCGGCGTTCGAAGCCGGCATGGCCGAGCAGCTGCGCGAGATCAAGGCGATCACCGACAACCCGGCGCAGCCGAGTTTCGAGAACACGAGCCTCGCGCTGGAACGCTCGGGCGCGCTGCTGACACGTGTGCACGAGACCTTTACGAACCTGAATGCCTCGAACAGCGACGACGTGCTCGACAAGCTCGACGCCGAGATCCAGCCGCGCCTCGCGGCCCACAAGGATGCGATCAACCTGGATCCGGCGCTATTCGCGCGCATCGACGCTCTTTACAAGGATCGCAGCCACCTGCTGCTCGACGCGGAATCCTTTCAACTGCTGATGCGCCAACATCACATCATGGTCGCGGCCGGAGCGCAGCTGCCCGCAGCCGCCCAGGCCCGCCTGCGCGCCTGCAATACCGAGATCGCCGAGCTGATGGCGAAATTCCGCCTGAGCCTGTTGAAGGCGAACAATGACAGCGCCGTCGTCGTCGATGATGTAAAGCAACTCGACGGCATGACGCCTGCGGAAATCACCGCCGCTGCCGATGCGGCCACTGCACGTGGGTTGACGGGCAAATGGCTGCTGGTGCTGACCAACACGACGACGCAGCCCTTCCTTGCGGAACTGCGCGACCGCGCGGTTCGCGAGCGGTTGTATCACGCCGTCGTGAATCGCGGCGTCGGCGGCGCGAACGACACGACCGAAACGATTGCGAAGCTGCTGCGCGTGCGCGCCGAGCGCGCGAAGATCCTCGGGTTCCCGAACCACGCCGCCGCCGTGATCGCGGAAGAAACCGCCGGGACGCCGGCGGCGGTTGATGGGATGCTGCGCGATCTCACGCCGCCGGTGCGCGCCGCAGCGATGCGCGAGCAGGCCGCATTGCAGGCATTCATCGACAAGCAAACGACCGCGAATGGCGCAGCGCACATCAAGCTCGAACCCTGGGACTGGGATTTCTACAGCGGCCAGCTGCGCAAGGCTTCGTACGATTACGACGACGCCGAGGCCGCGCCATATTTCGAGATGAACCGCGTGCTGCAGGATGGCGTGTTCTACGCCGCGCACGAACTCTACGGCCTCAGTTTCCGCGAACGCACCGACCTGCCGGTGTACCAGGCCGACGTGCGCGTGTTCGAGGTGTTCGATGCGGACAACAAGCCGAAGGCGCTGTTCCTAGCCGACTATTTCGCGCGCGGCAACAAGCAGGGTGGCGCATGGATGGACAACTTCGTCGACCAGTCGCACCTGCTGGGCACGCTGCCGGTGATCGTCAACAACCTCAACGTGCCCAAGCCCCCAGCGGGCGAACCGGTGCTGATGAGTTTCGACGACGTGCGCGGCATGTTCCATGAGTTCGGCCACGCACTGCACGGCATGCTGTCAAACGTGCAGTACCGGAGCCTGTCGGGCACGTACACGCCGAACGACTTCGTCGAGTATCCGTCGCAGTTCAATGAAATGTGGGCGCGCGAACCAGTGGTGCTGGCGCATTTCGCGCACCACTACAAGACCGGTGCGCCGATCCCGGATGCGTTGTTCAAGAAGATCCTCGCAGCGCAGAACTTCAACCAGGGCTACAGCTACATGGAGCGGCTCGAGGCCTCTGCGATTGATATGGCCTTGCATGAGACGACGGCGGAGCAAGCCCCGGCCGCGAAGGACATCGGCGCGTTCGAGACGGCCGCGCTACGCAAGCGCGGGCTTTACCTCGAGGACGTGCCGCCGCGCTATCACGCCTCGTATTTCCGGCACATCTTCGGCGATGACTATTCAGCCGGCTACTACGCCTACACCTGGTCGGAAGTGCTGGCGCGCGATACCGGCGAGTGGATGCACCAGCACGGTGGCCTGACGCGCGCGAACGGTGAAGTGCTGAGCGAGAAGATCCTGTCGCGCGGAAGAACGGAAGAGCCGCACGATTTATTCAAGGAGTTCTACGGGAAGGAACCCACAGTAGGTCCGCTGCTCGACTACTACGGGTTGCGCCCAGTGGCTGCGGCGGCGAAGCCGGGCGCGAGCGCGAAATAGCGGGCAACTAACGCTTGCGTTCGCGCCGTTCGCCGGGCCGGCGTTGGTTATCCGGAACGGTCTTGGGTATTCCGAAGCCGCTGTCCACGGTGCGCCGCAACTGGCCGCGCCGGTCTGACAAGTGCTGGTATTTGCACTGGCACTTGTCCTGGTGATCGCAATCACCCAAGGGCAGGCGCGGCGCGTCCTTGGTCAGGAAGCGCTTCGCGGTGGCCCGCTTCACCGCCTCGCAGGCGCCGGGGCCCGCCACCACGCGAACCGCGAGCCAAGTCTTTTTGGGTGGAGTGATCTTCTTCACCAGACCCCCGTGCTGGTCATCGATGCCCACGGCTCCTGCGGCGGCTTCGCGGTGCCTCGCTGCAGCAGCTCGATCGAGATGTTGTCGGGCGAGCGCACGAAGGCCATGCGCCCGTCGCGCGGCGGACGATTGATTGTTACGCCATGTTCGCGCAAGCGCTGGCACGTGGCGTAGATATCGTCCACTTCGTAGGCGAGGTGGCCGAAGTTTCGGCCGCCCGGATAATTTTCCGGATCCCAGTTGTAGGTGAGCTCGACTTGCGCTGATTCGTCTCCCGGCGCGCTCAGGAAAACCAGCGTGTAGCGGCCCTGCGGGTAATCCTTGCTTTGGATTTCCGTAAGGCCCAGCGCGTCGCAGTAAAAATGGCGCGCAGCCGCAAGGTCGCCGACACGCACCATCGTATGCAGGTATTTCATTGACCTGCCTTGCCCTTGAGCCTACTTCGCGCCCGCCGCATCGGGGGCAGCAGCCGGCTGCGCCGGTTCGGCCGGTTGAGCGGGTGCAGCGGGCGACGCTGGTGATGCCATCGAGGCAGGCGCTTCGGGTGTCGCCGGTGTCGCGGGAACGGGCGCGGGCGGCGGGGCCTTCGTGATCTTCATCAGCTGCACCTGGAAAATCAGTGTCGAACCGCCGGGAATCGGCGGTGGACGACCGTTGTCGCCATAGGCCAGTTCAGGGGGGCAGATCAAAGTCGATTTTCCGCCCAAATGCATGTGCTGCAGGCCTTCGGTCCAGCAGGGCACGACTGCGTTGAGCTTGAAAGTGGCGGGATTGCCGCGCTTTATTGAGCTGTCGAACACCGTCCCATCGACGAGCTTGCCCTCGTATTGCACTTCCACTTCATCTTCCGCTGTGGGCGAGTCGCCGGTGCCGGCGATGAGGGTGTTGAGGACGATGCCGCTGGGCGTCGTGATTGCACCCTTTGCTGCCGCAGCCTTGGCGCGGTAGGCCTTGCCGGCCGCCTTGGTTTTTTCCGTTGCCGCGGCCACGCGCTCGGTCAGCAGCGCCTGGATCTTCGGACGATACGTCTCGATATCGACGCCGGATTGCTTGCCGCGCAAGCCGGAGGCAAAACCAGCCTGCACCTGGCGCATTTCCGATTCGCGCAACGCGAAGGGCTTGACGCTGGCGCTGAGAATTTCCCCGATCGCGAACAGCATCTTGTCCTGCTCCGACACTGCCGAGCCCGCGGGCGCCGCCGCTCGGGCGGGCGTGCTGCCCGACGCAGCGCTGGCCGCCGGGGCCGGCG
>JBOHZW010000324.1:0-5162 GCA_050738715.1 Steroidobacteraceae bacterium
TCCTGAAAAGACGATTGAATTACAAAACGAACACCGCACGCGTTCGTGAACGCGCGCGTGCGCTCAGTTCCCTACGCGCTATTGGGGGTGAGGCCATCGCAGTGTCGGCTCAGCGCTCCCCGACTGAGCGGACGTAACCGCGTTCGGGCGCACGGCCGGCACCGCGAGAATTCGGGTGTGCTCGCTTGCATGAAATGGTGCTCACGGGACCGTCCGCGCCATGGACGGCGCGGCCGGAGCCCCCATGGATGGGTTCATGGCGTTCCCGTGAGCACCATTTCGTGCAGGCGAGCGCCTGCGATTCTTGGCGATACCTGCCGTGCGCGCGAACGCGCTTACACCTCTTTCGGCCTCTGCACCACCTTGCACTCCACCTCGCGCACCTCGGCGCCGCGCTGCATGCGCAGCTTCACGGTTACGCCCGGTTTCTCGCTGGCCACCTGCGTGAGGGCATCCTGCGCATTGCGAAGCGAGCGGCCATTGACGGCGAGCAGGATGTCTCCAACGCGCAGGCCAGCGTTGGCGGCCGGACCATTGGCGTACAGGCCCGTAATCACGACGCCGCCGTGCGGCAGGCGATAGTAGGCGGCCTGGTCGTCGGTAAAATCATCCGCGTAGATGCCGCTCCAGCCGCGCACGACGTGGCCGTGTTCGATAATCTCGCGAATCACACCGCGCGCGAGGTTGACCGGAATCGCAAAGCCGATGCCCTCGACGCCGCTCGGATCCGAATTCTTGGCGATTACCGCGGTGTTGATGCCGACAAGCTCGCCGTCCGCGTCAATGAGCGCACCGCCGGAATTTCCTTCGTTGATCGCCGCGTCGGTCTGGATGAAATTCTCGAACGTGGCGAGCCCAAGCTGCTTGCGGTCGGTGGCGCTGACGATGCCGTGCGTGACCGATTGCTGGAGTCCGAGCGGATTGCCGATCGCAAGCACTTCATCGCCGACCTGCAGGCGATCGGAACGTCCCAGCGTCATTACCGGGAGCTTCGCCAGCTTGATCACGAGCAGCGCGAGGTCGGTATCGGGATCGCGCCCCACCACGCGCGCGTCGGCGCTGCGCCCGTCGGCGAGCCGCACCTTGATGATCGCGGCATTGGCGATCACGTGGTTGTTCGTGACGATGTGACCGGCATCGTCGATGATGACGCCGGAACCCAGGGCCCGTTGCACATGCTGTTCGGTGCGAGGCCCGTTGAACAATTGCTCGAAGCTGTTGGGTTGCACCTGTTCGGTGACGAGCCGCGCGGTGTAGATATTCACGACCGCGGGCGCGGCGCGCTGCACGGCCTGCGCGAACGAACGCATCGACACCGCGGCAGGACGTGCATCGGGCGGCGCGTCGACTTCGGCGGCAGGCGAGGTGCCGGCCGGCGGCAGCATTGTGAGCGGCGCCGTTGCGGGCGGAGCAACGATGCGTGTGCGTACCAGCAGGTCGGGCCGGAAATACACCACGAGGAAGGCCAGAGCCAGCCCGCCGATAATCGCGCCTGCAAGGAACACCAGGCCCAGGCCGAGCTTTCGCAGAGTCATCCATGCTCCTCGAGAACGGCGCGCTCGCAGGGCGCCACAACGGGATGTGTATAATGCGACACTTCCCGAGAAAATCGAGAGCCTCGTCCTGAAGTGCCACCCGATGCGCGGAACGGCAGGTCCGGCTTGGGGCAGCGGAGTAGCGACAGATGGCAGATGCCGGAACGAAGGCCGTAGCACCGGGCGTGGACCAGGACCGACGAAAATTCCTCACCGTTGCCACCGGCGCCACGGCGGCGGTCGGTGCGGCATTTGCGGCCAGTCCGTTCGTATCGAGCTGGAGTCTTTCGGAACGCGCCAAGGCGCTCGGTGCGCCGGTCTCGGTCGATCTGAGCAAGATCGAGGTCGGGCAGATGATCACTGTTGTGTGGCGCAGGCAGCCGATCTACATCTTCAAGCGTACCCCGGCGGTCGTCGCGGCGCTCGTCGCCAACGATCCGCGCTTGAAGGATCCGAAATCAAAGGAATCCGACCAACCCGCGTATGCCACCAACGAGGGCCGTTCGCGGCGCGCTGACATCGCAGTGCTGATTGCCATCTGCACGCACCTGGGATGCCTGCCCAAGCAGCATTTCGAGCCGGGTGATGCCGAACTCGGCGCCGACTGGCCCGGCGGATTCCGTTGCCCCTGCCACGGATCGCGCTTCGACATGGCCGGGCGCGTGTTTGACGGTTCGCCCGCGTCGGTCAACCTGCGCGTGCCGCCGTACAGCTATCCAACCGACACGACGCTGGTCATCGGCGAGGATGACGCCGTGGCCCGGGGAGCGGCGTGATGGCGAGCAACGACGCGCAATTCCAGCCGGGCTTCCGCGGTTGGCTCAACAAGCGGTTGCCGGTCGACAAGTTCGTGCGCGAGCAGCTGCTCGAGTACTACGCACCGAAGAATTTCAACATCTGGTATTTCTTCGGGTCGCTCGCGCTGCTGGTGCTGGTCATGCAGCTGCTGTCGGGCATTTTCCTGACCATGTTCTACAAGGTCGGTGACACGACCTCGTTCGATTCGGTCGAGTTCATCCGCCGCGAGGTCAGCTACGGCTGGCTGATCCAGTACCTGCATGCAGTGGGCGCCTCGGCTTTCTTCGTCGTCGTCTACCTGCACATGTATCGCGCGCTGCTGTACGGCTCGTACAAGGCGCCGCGCGAGTTGCTGTGGCTGTTCGGCATGTTCATTTATCTCGCGCTGATGGCCGAGGCGTTCATGGGCTACGTGCTGCCGTGGGGCAACATGTCGTACTGGGCGGCCACGGTGATCATCAACCTGTTCAGTACGATCCCGATGATCGGTCCCGGTTTGGTCGAGTGGATTCGCGGCGACTACGGCGTCGCCGATGCGACGCTGAACCGTTTCTTCTCGCTGCACGTGGTGGCGATTCCGCTCATCCTGCTGTTGCTGGTAGCGCTCCATCTGGTGGCGCTGCGGCAGGTCGGTTCCAACAACCCTGATGGCATCGAGATCAAGGATCGCCGTGGGAGCGATGGCAAGCCGCTCGATGGCATTCCATTTCATCCCTATTACACGGTGAAGGACATCGTCGGCGTCGGCGCATTCCTGACGCTGTTCGCGGTGGTCGTGTTCTTCGTGCCGACGCTCGGCGGACTGTTCATGGAGGAAGCGAACTTCGAGCCCGCCAACCCATTGTCGACGCCGGAGCCGATCGCGCCGTCGTGGTACTTCACGCCGTATTACGCAATCCTGCGCGCGGTGCCGAACCAGCGCCTCGGTGCGCTGCTGCTGCTGCTCGCGGTGCTGGCGTTCTTCTTCCTGCCGTGGCTCGATCGTTCGCCGGTGAAGTCAGTGCGCTATCGCGGCTGGTGGTTCAAGTTCTTCCTGGCCGAGTTCACCGTGTGCTTCCTCGGCCTCATGTATCTGGGCCTCAAGCCGCCCACGGGCGGCTACGTGATTGCCGCGCGCGTGTTTTCCGTCGGGTACTTCGCGTTCTTCGTGCTGATGTACTGGTATTCGCGTTGGGACAAGGTCAAGCCCGTGCCTGAGAGAGTCAGTTACCATGCGTAACGCAGCTGCCATGCGCAACTCAGCCCTGCTTGTGTTCGCGCTGCTGCTGGCGCCGATGGCATTTGCGGCCGAGGGCGAGGGCGCAAACGCGCCGGTCGATTGGGAGAGCTGGCATGCCGGCAACGTCACCAGCAACACCGCATCGCTCCAGCGTGGCGCGCGAAATTTCTTCAACTACTGTGCCGGCTGCCATTCACTGAAATACCTGCGTTACTCGCGCCTGGCGAGTGATCTGCGTATCACGCCCGCGCAATTGCAGGCAAACCTGATGCCGGCCGGGGCGACGCCTGGGGACTACATCAGGTCCAGCCTGGCCGCGGCTGATGCGACCGCCTGGTTCGGCAAGCCGCCGCCCGACCTGTCGCTGGCCGCGCGTTCGCGCGGGCCTGACTGGATCAGCCGTTTCCTGCGCACCTTCTACGTCGATGCGAACAGTCCGACGCACTCCAACAACCTGCAGCTGCCCAACGCGGCGATGCCGGCGGTCTTAAGCGACCTCGAGGGCGTGAAACTCGCCGTGTTCCGCAATGTCGAAGTGACAGTCGATGGCAAGCCAAGCACCGAAAAGACCTTTGATCATTTCGTCACCGTGGTCCCCGGGCAGTTCGACGCGGCGCAGTACGAGGCTTTCGTGCGCGACACCGTCAATTTCCTCGACTACGCCGGCGAACCGGCGCAGGTCGATCGTCGGAGCCTCGGCGTCTGGGTGGTGCTGTTCCTACTGGTGTTCACCTGGATCGCGTGGCTGCTGAAGAAGGAATATTGGAAAGACGTCCATTGACGCAGCGGACACACTTGGCGCGTAGCGGCGCGGACCGGAGCGACCAGCATGGCTAGCCGGCGTTCGATCATGACGCTGTTCTCCGCGCCCGATGAGCCGCAGAGCCATCGCGTGCGCGTCGTGCTGGCCGAGAAGGCCAGCGAAATCGATATCATCAGTGTCGTTCCCGGGCGCTATCCGGACGACCTGCTCGACCTGAATCCGTACCGCAGCCTGCCGACGCTGGTCGATCGCGACCTGGTGCTGTACGACGCGCGCGTCATCATCGATTACCTCGACGAGCGATTCCCGCATCCACCGTTGATGCCCGTCGATCCGGTGCTGCGCGCGCAATTCCGCCTCGCCATGTACCGTATCGAACGCGACTGGTACGGACTCGCCGAGCAGATCGAACGCGAGAGCGACCGAAAGAACCAGGCGCGACTTAAGAAAGACCTGCGCGATACGATGCTGCAGAGCGCTGACCTGTTCAAGATCAAGCCGTACTTCCTCAGCGACGAATTTTCCGTCGTCGACGCGACCATCGCGCCGATCATCTGGCGCATGCGCCGCTACGAGATCGAGCTACCGCCGCAGGCGCAGGCGATGGCGAAATACGCCGCGGGGATATTGGCGCGGCCTTCGGTGCGCGCCAGCTTGTCGGACGCCGAAATGGAAATGGGCGTCATCTGAATGGCCGACAGCTGATGGCAGGGACGGGCGATGCGGGCGCAGGCGCCGCCGCCGCTCCGTCGCGCCGGCCTTACCTGCTGCGCGCGATGCATGAATGGATGGCCGATGCGGGCTTCACGCCGCATGTCATCGTCGATGCGAGCCGCCCCGGCGTCGA